>JAMPXR010000418.1 GCA_023701085.1 Ramlibacter sp.
CACGGCGGCCAGGATGCCGATGATCGCCACGACGATCATCAGTTCGATCAGGGTAAAGCCCTTTTGCAGTTGACGCTTCATTGAGACCTCCGAGTTGATTGGTAAGAAGCCCAACCGTAGTGCAAGTGCTGTGCCAAGTTGTGATTTAGACCTAAAGAACTCGAATCATGGGTCTTGGCGCGCTGCAACATGCCAGAAACCGTCCCAGAGGGCCAGCGCTGCGACATTTTTGTCGGCACTAAAGTCTACTTGAGCTACCTGCTGCAGACGGACCGCACCTGCCTGAGGTCGGTGAGGCCCTGCATGACCTTCTCCATGCCGTCCATCTTCAGGGTGTGCATGCCGGTCTCCACGGCGGCCGCGAAAAGATCGGCCACGCGGGCCCGCTCCTGGATCAGCCGCCTGATCCGGTCATCGGCCACCAGCAGTTCGTGCAGTCCGACGCGGCCCTTGTAGCCGGTGCCGTTGCACTTGGCGCACGCGCCCGACCGGTAGAACGTCAGGCGGCCCTCCTGGCCCCACTGCTGGACCCATCCCTCGTACAACGCCCTGGCCTGCGCGCCGTAGTCGGCTTTCCAGTCCGGCGCATGCCGCAGCTCGTCCGCATATTCGGCCACGAACAGCTTGATTTCCTCGGCGTCGGGCGTGTAGGCCTGCTTGCAGTCGCACAGCTTTCTGGCCAGCCGCTGCGCCAGGATGCCCAGCAGGGCATCGGCGAAATTGAAGGGGTCCATCCCCATGTCCAGCAAGCGCACGATGGATTCCGGCGCCGAGTTGGTGTGCAGCGTGGAAAACACGAGGTGGCCGGTGAGCGACGCCTCCACCCCCATGGACACGGTTTCCCGGTCGCGCGATTCGCCGACCATGATGACGTCCGGGTCGGCGCGCAGGAAGGCCCGCATCACCGTCGCGAAGTCGATGCCCGCCTTGCGATTGATCTGGACCTGGCGCAGGCCCTTCTGCGTGATTTCCACCGGGTCCTCGGCGGTCCAGATCTTGGTGTCCGGCCTGTTCAGGAACTTCAGGATGGAGTGCAGCGTGGTGGTCTTGCCCGAGCCGGTGGGGCCGCACACATAGAAAAGTCCATGCGGCTTGCTGACGGTCTGCTCGACCCGCTGTCGGTTGTGCGGCGCCAGGCCCAGCTGCTCCATCGGGATCGGCTCTCCCCCGCTCAGGATGCGCATCACCACGTCTTCCACGCCGCCGGCGGACGGAATCGTGGCGACCCGCAGCTCGATGTCGAGCGGACCGAATTTCCTGAACTTGATCTTGCCGTCCTGCGGCTTGCGCCTTTCCGAGATGTCCAGGTCGCACATGATCTTCAGCCGCGTCACCAGGGCCTGCCGGAACTGCGCGGGGACCTCGATGTAAGGCTGCAGGCTGCCGTCGATGCGAAACCGGATGCCAGTCTTGGCCTTGCCCGGCAGCGGCTCAATGTGGATGTCGGAGGCTTTCTGCTGGTGGGCGTCGACGATGACCTTGTTCACGAACTTGACCAGCTCGTTGTCGGCCGCCGCCGAGTCGTCGAGGCCCGATTCCTCGCTTTCGGGGTCGATGGGCCCGCTCAGGTCGGCCAGCAGCTCATCGATCGAAGCTTCGTCGGATCCGTACAACTGCGCGACCGTTTCCTCGAATTCGGTCTGCGTGGTCACGCGGTAAGCGAACTTGCTGAAGCCGGGCAGGACCTGCGGCGCGATGCGCGAGCCGCGCACCGCCTCGGGATCGGTGCACATGACGATCAGGCCGTCCGCAGAGTCTTCCAGCGGCACCCAGCCTTGTGCCTGCACGAACTCGCGCTTGAGCGGACCCTGCAGCATCTCGGACCGGATGCGTCCGGGGTTGAACGCTTCATAGGGCACGCCGAAGAACTTGGCGAGCGAAGGTCCGATCTGCGCGGGGCGGATACCCAAGTCCGCCATCAGGATGTGCTCCACCGGCGCGTCCTCTTCGCGCGCCCGCGCGATGCAGTGCTGCAGTTCGCCGGCCGTCAGCACGCCCTCGCTGACCAGCCCGTCGTAGCGGGTGGCGCGCCGTTCGGCCTTGCGCGCGCGCTGACGGATGGCGGTGGCCAGCGTCTTGCACAACTGGGTCGCGCCCTCGACTTCGAGTTCGCCGAAAGGCTGGTCGCTCTTGTTGTTGATGACCTGGAGCACGCCGTGCAGCTGGCTGCCATCCAGGATGGGAACGACCAGCATCTGCCTGGTGCGATAGCCCGAGCGCCTGTCCACTTCCTTGAGAAAGTTCAGCGCCGGATGGATGCGCGCCAACGCCGCCTCGTCGTACACGTCCGCCACGTTCAGCAACTGCCGGCTGGACGCCGCATAGCCGGCCAGGCTTTGCGCGTTGATCGGCAGCTTCAGTTCGCGACTGGTGTTCAGGCCGGTCTTGACCTTGGACACGATCGCGCTGCCGTCCTCATTCACGGCATACAGCGTCAGGCGGTCCGCGTTCAGCAGCTTGCAGATGTCCTGGCTGGCCTCCAGCATGATCTGGTCGACGTTCTCGGTGTCGTGAATGCGCGTGGACACCTGCTGCAGCTGGCGGTAGAACAGAACCTCGAAGGAGATGCCGCGCTTTTCCGGCGGCAGCATCTGGGTGTCGAAAAACTCCTGCTCGGTATTTCGTCGCGGCACAGCCGCGGCGCTCATATCTCGAGCTCCTGACCCGCGCGCAGCCAGCGGATGTCGTGCGCCACCGGCTCCGACGTCCGCGTCGGGTTGAATTTGCGGATCTCGCTCATGATCAGCTCGGTTTCGGCCGGCTTGGTGTGCGTGATATAGATCGGGAAGGACTTGCCACGCGCGATGCAGTCGAGTTCGTCCGCCAGCGCCTGCGGGGACAGGTGGAGACTGCGCTGGGCCAGCTCCCGCTCGCGGCCACTGAAGGCGGTCTCGATCACCAGCGCGGCCACGTCCAGCTCGTTGACCCTTTTCCAGAATGCCGGGTTGCGCTCCGTGTCGCCGGTGAAGATCCAGCTTCTGCCGCCCGCGGACACGGCGTAGCCGACGGCCGGAACGGTGTGGACCGCCGGCAGGACCTCGACGCGCTTGCCGCCGATGCGCAGCGTCTGTCCCACCTGGATCTCGTGGAAATCGACGAAGGGCGCGGCGGGCGTGGGAAGGCTGCTGAAATCCGGCCAGATCACGTCATTGAACAGGTGCGACTTGAGGGCGGCGATGGTGCCCGCCAGTGCATAGACCTGGATGGGCCGAACCAGCCGCGACGCGATCGCGTCCACCATCAGCGGCAGGGCCGCCACGTGATCCAGGTGCGCATGCGTCAGCAGAACATGCCGCACGCAGCCCATTTCGTCCAGCGTGAGGTCGCCCACGCCGGTGCCCGCATC
>JAMPXR010000011.1 GCA_023701085.1 Ramlibacter sp.
CAGGGCACCTGGGGCGGGCTGGCCCCGAGCCAGGTCATGCAGATGCCCTACGCCTACCACAAGATCCTGAGTGATGTCCTGTTCGAGCAGCTGCGCCGCGCGGAGCGCGAAGGCTACGACGCCTTCGTGCTGGGATCCTTCACCGAGCCCTGGCTGCGCGAACTGCGCTCGATCAGCGACATGCCGGTTGTCTCCACCGCAGAGGCGGCCGTGCACGTCGCCTGCTCGGTGGCGCACAAGTTCGCCCTCGTCACCATGAACGTGGAGAACGAATGGTTCCAGCGCGTCAACATGCAGGCGCGCTGCATGGAGGGGCGCATCAGCGGCATCTACGTCGTGCGGCCGGAGGCGACCGAGCGCGAGATCGACACCCTCTTCACCGATCCTTCAGCCTACCTGGCGCGCTTCACCCAGGTCGCGCGCACCGCGATCGAACAGTGCGCCGACGCCATCATCCCCTCCGAAGGCCTGGTCGCCACGGTGGTGGCGCGCAATGGCCTGAGGGAGATCGACCGGGTGCCGGTGGTCGATCCGATCGCCGCGGCGGTGCTCTACGCCGAGATGCTGGCCAAGCTGCATCGCCACACCGGCTTGACGCCCGGCCGCCGCTGGCACTACGCCAAGCCGACGCCGGACGTGCTCGCCTTCATCGACGGCCAGAGCGCCGCGATCGGCTGAAGCCCGCGCCGCCCCTTGTTCCACATTTCCGATCTGGAGGCCCCGTGAAGATCTGGTATCAGTCCACGCTCAACTTCGCCCACACCCCGAACTACGAGAAGGCGCTCGCGGCGCATTTCAGGCGCGTCGCCAGTCCGGGCACCGAGGTCGTCCTCAACGGCCGCAAGACGGCCTTCGGCAGCGATCTCGGCGGGGACGACGTGTACGGCTCGCCCGTCATGTACCACGCGGTGGTGCTGCCCGCCTTCATCCGCTCCCTGCTGGCCGCCGAGCAAGCCGGCGCGGATGCGTTCGTGGTGGCATCGTTCAGCGAGCCGATCCTCGCCGAGCTGCGTTCGCTGGCGACCATGCCGGTGATCTCGATGACGGAGGCCAGCTTCATGGCGGCTGCGATGAGCGCGCCCAAGGTGGGCTTCGTCACCCTCAACAAGATGGTCGTACCCTTCATCGAAAAGTCCATTTCGTTGCACAAATGGAAGGATCGCGTCACTGGCATCCATCTGATCGAAGGCGAAGTCTCCGAGGCAGAACTCGACACCAAGTTCCCGGAGCCAGGTCCTTATCTGGATCGCCTGACCGCCGGGACACGCGAGGCGATCGCTGCCGGCGCCCAGGTTGTGATTCCGGCAGAGGGCGTGCTGGCCGTCATGGCGGCCGAGAACGGCTTGCGCGAGGTCGACGGGGTTCCCATTATCGATGCGATCGGAACTCCCATCCTATTCGCCGAGATGGCAGTGGCGCTCAAGCGGCGCACCGGTCTGGCGCAGAGCAGGGCGGCATATCGGTTGCCAAGCGCCGACGCACGCGCGCTTCTCGCGAGTTACTGACGCGCGGACCTGCGCGCGTCCTCCCACATTAATCGAGGCCGGCCACAGACCGCCACGGGCCGAGGCGGTCGAGCACCTTGGCACGGCGCGACAGCCACCAAGCGAAGCACTCGGGCCAGCGGGCGAAACGCTCGTCGGGTGACATGTCCACGTCGAGCGCGATGCCCGCGTTGAGCGCCCAATTCGGGTCCTGCAGCGCCTGGCGGCCGATGGCGATCAGATCGGCTTGGCCAGTCTGCAGCGCCTGTTCTGCCTGCCATGGGTCCACGATCAGTCCGACCGCGATGGTCGCGATGCCAGCGTCATTGCGCACGCGTTCGGCGTAAGGAAGTTGGAAGCCGTACCTGCGTGGCACGGTGGAGGCGGTGGCTGAGCCAGCGATGCCGCCGGAGGAACAATCGACCAAGTCGACGCCGCACGCCTTCATCTTGCGCGCCAGCGCCACGGAATCGTCGAGGCTCCAGCCACCCTCGAGGTCATCGACGCTCGAGATCCGCACCGACAGCGGCAGCGACGCCGGCCACCGCTCTCGCACCGCCTCGATCACCTCCAGCGGAAGCCGCATCCGGTTGGCGGCGCTGCCGCCGTAGGCATCGGTGCGCTGGTTGGTGTGCGGCGACAGGAAGGTGTGCAGCAGGTAGCCGTGCGCGGCGTGGATTTCGAGCAGCTGGAAGCCGGCGTGCAGGGCACGCTGCGCGGCTGAGGCGAAGTCGCGGCGCAGGCGGGCGATGTCGTCCAGCGTCATCTCGCGCGGCACCGCCCAACCCGCCGCGGCGGGCAGCGGGCTCGGCGCCAGCGTCTGCCACGGCCGCTCGCCGCGCGCGAGGTCGCTGGCGCCAATGGGGCCGGCGCCGTGGTACGGCCGCTGTCCACTGCCCTTGCGGCCGGCATGGCCGATCTGGATGCCGGGGACGGCGCCCTGGTCGCACAGGAAAGCGGCCACGCGCGCCAGGGGCGCCACCTGCCGGTCGTCCCAGAGTCCCAGGTCGCCGTGGGTGGCTCGGCCGTCGGGCTGCACGGCCGTGGCCTCCGCGATCACGAGCCCCGCGCCGCCGGTGGCGAAGCGGCCGAGGTGCATCAGATGGAAGTCGCCCGCCAAGCCTTCTTGCGCCGCGTACATGCACATGGGCGAAATGACGACGCGGTTGCGCAGCGTGATCTCGCGCACGGAGATCGGCTGCAACAGCAGCGGGGTGGCACGGTTCTCGGCGGTCGGGGTCATGGTGGGTGTGTATGGGTTCTCAGATGCAGCGGCCGCCGTCCACCTCCAGGCAGACGCCGGTGAGGAAACTGGCTTCGTCCGAAGCGAGGAACAGTGCCGCGTTGGCCATGTCCTGCACGTCGCACAGCCGCCCCAGGGGAATGTTCGCAGCGAAGGCAGCGCGCACCCTGGCCTGCTCGCCCTCATCGCCATAGGCGCTCAGCGCCGACGCGAGCAACGGGGTGTTGGCGGCCACGGGCGACAGGCAGCAGACCCGGATGCGCTGCGGCGCCAGCTCCAGTGCCAGCGCCTTGGCGGCCACGATAGCCGCGCCCTTGGAGGCGCAGTACCATGCGATGTCGGGTCGCGGCCGGATCGCCGATGTGGAGGCGGTGCAGAGGATCACGCCGCCGCGCGCGCGCATCGCCGGAACTGCCTTCACCGCGCACCAATAGAGCGACTTCATGTTGACGTCGAACAGGTGGTCGTATTCCTGCTCGGAGACCGTGTCGCACGGCACGTAGCGCTGGGCGATGCCGGCGTTGTTGACGAAGACGTCGAGCTGGTCGAAGGCGTCCACCGTGAACTCGACTAGCCGCTGCATAGTGTCGCCGTTAGCGACATCGACCTGGCAGGCGCGCGCCGCGAGGCCTTCGGCGCGCAGGCGCGCGGCCACGGCCTCTGCGTTGGCGCCGTGCAGGTCGGCCACGACCACGCGGGCGCCCTCCCGGGCGAACCGGGCGGCGATCGCCTCGCCGAAGCCGGAGGCGCCGCCGGTCACGACGGCCACCTTGCCTGCCAGCCGCCCGCTGGCGGCCACCGGATTGGAATCATTCATCTGCTCTCCCGCTTGTCGGACAGGCTCACGCCACTTCCAGCCAGTTGCGGCGGACCGTCGAGTCCTGGCGCAGTTGCTGCGGCGTGCCTTCGAATACGATCCGGCCGCGGCCCATGATCAGGCAGCGGTGCGCCACCTGCAGCGCGATCGTCATCTTCTGCTCCACCAGGATGATCGACACGCCCCGCCGGTTGATGTCAAGCATCACGTCCACCAGTTGCCGCACAATCTGGGGCGCCAGTCCTTCGGTCGGCTCGTCGATCATCAGCACCTTGGGGTTGCCCAGCAGCGACCGGCACAGCGTGAGCATCTGCTGCTCGCCACCCGAGAGGTTGCCGGCCTTGGTGGCGCAGCGTTCGCCCAGGCGCGGAAAGAAGGCCAGCATCTGCGCTACCGTCCATGCGGGCCGCCCCTGGGCGGCCGGTTGCCGGCCGATGTCCAGGTTTTCTTGCACCGTGAGGTTGGGGAAGATCAGCCGTTCTTCGGGCACGTAGCTCAGGCCCGCCTTGGCGATGCGGTGCGATGGTTCGCCCCGCAGCTCGCGCCCTTCCAGGCGCACCGACCCCGCGGTGGGAGGCACCAGCCCGATCAGGGACTTCAGCATCGTCGATCGGCCCGAGCCGTTTCGTCCGAGCACGCTGACGATCTCGCCGGCATCCACCCGCAGGTTCACGCCGGTGAGGACGTGGCTCTTGTCGTAGTGCGCGTGCAGGTCCTTGACCTCGAAAAAGCTCATTGGATCACCTCCCCCAGGCTGCGCACTGCGTGCTCCGCCTCCCCCTTCGAAAGCGAAGGGAGCCCGCACCTTCGGGCGGCCGTGCGGCGCTCATGAATGCGCCTCGCCGAGGTAGGCCTCCTGCACCAGCGCGTTGTCGCGGATGGACTGCGGGTCGCCGGTGGCGATGATCTGGCCGTAGACCAGGACGGAGATCCGGTCTGCCAGCGAGAACACCACCTCCATGTCGTGCTCGATGACCATCAGGGTCTTGCCTTGCGTGACGCCACGCACGAGTTCCACGATGTACCTGGACTCGTCGTTCGACATGCCGGCGGTGGGCTCGTCCAGCAGGATGAGGTCGCCACCCGGCCCCAGCGCCATGGCGATTTCCAGCGCGCGCTGTTCGGAATAGGTGAGGTCGCCGGCCAGCTTGTGCCGCGCCGACTGCAGCCGGCACAGTCCGAGCAGTTCCTCGGCGTCGCGGTTCACGGCACGCGCGCGGTGCGCCAGCCGGAACAGCCCGAAGCGATCCCCGTGCCTGGCCATCGCGCTGATGCGCAGGTTCTCGAACACCGTCATGCGGGGGAAGATGCTCGTGATCTGGAACGATCGGCAAAGGCCCTTGCGGTTGATCTCGTGCGGCGGCAGCCCGGAGATCTCGTGGCCGTTCAGCTGGATGCTGCCCGAACTGGGCTGCAGCAGGCCCGTGACCAGGTGGAACAGCGTCGACTTGCCCGCTCCGTTGGGGCCGATGATCGCGTGTCGCTCACCTGGCGTGACCTCGAGGTCCAGACCGCGGATGATGTCGGTGCCGCCGAAGTTCTTGCGCAGGCCGCGCACGGAAATGCGGCCGCTCACTGGATCGCCTCCCCCAGACTGGCCGGCTGCGCGGTTTGCGCCTCCGGCAGCGGCGCGACCGCAATGCGCGGGCGCCGCGGTCGGTTGCCATGGGCCAGCCAGGCGGCCGCCAGCAGGAAAGCCAGCATGGGCACCAGCCAGGTGGCCCAGTGGTCTGGGCTCCACCGGCTGCCGAAGATGCTCACGGCTTCCCAGGCACCGGTGCGAAGGCGCTGCGCCTGGTAGTCGCGCGACAGGATGGCGCCAGCCAGTTCGCAGAGGAACACCGTGGAGGCGGCGATCACCGCGGCCGAAGTGAACGACGCCACGCGCCGTGCCGGCGTCGGACCTTCGCCGCGCAGCAACTGGCGCGATTGCGTGGCGACGAATTCCACCAGGCCGGCCGGCGCGTACATCATCACCACGACGAAGATCAGTCCCTGGTACAGCAGCCACAGGCGCGTGAGGTCTGACACCGCGAATCCGAACAGCGTCATCGCCGCGGCGCCGATCGCCGGGCCGACGAAGGTGCCTATTCCGCCGATGTAGCTGAACAGAACCACGTTGGCGGAATAGCTCATGCTGAACAGCAGGTAATTGGCGCTCTCGTTCGTCAGCGCCAGCAGTCCGCCCGCGATGCCGGCGAACATGCAGGAGACGGCGAACACCACGATCTTGGCGCGGTGCACGTTGAAGCCGAGAAAGGCCACGCGCCGCTCGTTCTCGCGCAATGCGACGGTCAGCCGGCCGAAGCTCGTCCTGGTGTACAGGAACATCAGGATCCCGGCGATGAGCACCCAGGCGAGCACCAGGTAGTAGACCTCCCGTTCGGAACCGAAGCCGATGCCGGCCCAGGGCTGGCGCATGGACGAAATGCCCGACTCGCCGCCGAAGATGCGCTGCATGTTGGGCGCCATGGCATGCAGGAGTTCCGCGATGGCGAGCGTCACCATGGAGAAATAGACGCCGCTGCGCAGCGTGGCGAAGAATCCGGCCGCAGCGCCCACCACCAGTCCGGCCACCCCCCCGACCAGGGGCAGCAGCGGCGTCGGCAGGCCGAGTGCCCCGGCATCGATGGCCCGCATGGCATGCACCGTGGCGAAGCAGCCGATGGCGAAGTAGGCGCCGTGGCCGAACGACAGCATGCCGGCCTGTCCCATCAGCAGGCTGAACGCGAGCGCGAACAGGGCTGCGATCAGCATCGTCGACAGGGCGCCCACCCAGTGGGCCGGCAGCCACACCGGAACGGCCAGCAGCAGCACCAGCGCGCCGGCGAGGACCCAGGCGAGGTTCGTTTTCATGGTCTGCTCAGTTGCGTTCGCCCAGGAGTCCGGCGGGTCGGATCAGCAGCACGACCAGCATCAGCAACACCGGAATCGCCCCCGAATAGGTGGACAACTTGTTGGTCATGAGATCGCCCAGCGCACTCGCCTGGTCGCGCAGGCCGACCAGGCCCATGACGTCGGCCACCGAGAAGTCCAGGCCGACGGCGAACGAGGTCAGCAGCCCGATGCTCAGGGACGCGATCAACGCACCTTCGAGGGAACCGAGCCCGCCCACCACCACCACAACGAACACGATCACGCCCAGTTCGAGCGCCATGTTCGGGTTGGTCGTCAGCAGGGCGCCGCCGACGGCACCCGCCAGGCCTGCCATCCACGCGCCCAGGCCGAACACCCCCATGAAGACCGCCGGTACGTTGTGCCCGAGCACGCCCACCATGCCCGGCAGCCTGACCGCCGCGCGCACTACGATCCCGACGCGGGTGTATCGCAGCAGGTAGAACAGGATCGCGAACATCAGCAGGGCGGTGAGGCCGACGAAGATGCGATAGAACTGGTACTCAGTGCTGAAGAGGGTGAAGACCGGGAATTGCAGTGCGGGCGGCGGCCGGTAGTTCACCGCGTAATTGCCATACAGCATCTTCATCAGCTCTTCGAAGACGAAGGCGAGGCCGAAGGTCAGGAGCAGTTCGTGGGCATGGCCGTGGCGATGGACGCGCCGCAGCATGTACTTCTCGACGCCGACGCCGATGGCCGCCACGGCCAGCGGCGCCAGCAGGAGTGCCCACCAGAAGCCCAGCACGCCGCTGAGCGAGTAGGCCAGGTACGCCCCCAGCATGTAGAAGGAAGCGTGGGCGAAATTGATGACGCCCATCATCCCGAAGATGAGCGTCAGCCCCGCCGACACGGCGAACAGAAGCAGACCGTAGATCGCGCCGTTCAGGACGGAGACGCTGAAGAATTCCATGCGAAACCTCGCGGGGGCCGGTCGGCGGGGCCGGCGCGACGCCGACCGCACGCACATGGGACCGGCGAGCCGGCTAGTCAGGCCGCTTGATGCTGCAGGCCTTGGCCACCGGGACGGCCGCATCCTGGGCCGACACCACCTTGAGCAGGCGGAAGCCCATGTCGGTGCCGTCCACCTTGAACTTCGCGTTCTTGCTCACCTCGCTGATGGTGACCGGCAGCAGCGCCTGGTGGTCCTCCTTGCGGACCGACCAGGTGCCCACCGGCGACTCCCACGCGGTGTTCTCGAGGGCGTAGGCCACCTTGGTCGCGTCGATCTTGCCGCCCTTGAAATCGACCGTCTTGAGAGCGGCGCCGAGATGGCCCATGGCGAAGGCCGCCGTCGGCTCCTCGGAGTAGGGGTAGTGGCCGATCCTGGCCTTGAAGTCCTCTATGAAGGCATTGCCCTTGTCGCCACCGGCTTCCATGTTGTAGATCTTCACCAGGTAGGAGCCCAGGGCGGAGCTGCCGGCGTTTCCGAGCGTGCCGGGCGTGTCGAGGGAGGTGTTGCCGAAGCGCACCTTCAGCCCGGCGTCGCCGGCGGCCTTCAGCAGCAGGATGATGTCGTTGGCCCAGTTGCCGCTCAGCACGGTCTGCGCACCGGAGGCCTTGATCTTCGCCACGTAGGGCGAGAAATCCTGGATCTTGTTGGTGTCGTGCAGCACGGATTCCACGACCTTGGCGCCCGCCCGGCCGACCGCGGCTGCCTGCGCCTGCTCGTGGTCCTTGCCGTACGAGTAGTTCTGATTGATGGAGTACACCTTGTCGCCGAGTACCCCGGTGTCCTTCATCACCCGCACCAGCGCGTTCATGCGGATGTAGGGGTTGGTCCCCATCCGGAAGAACCAGAAGTGACATTTCTCGGCGGTCAGTTCGAACGCTTCGGAGCCGACGTTCAGATAGATGATCTCCTTGCCGGGGTTGCGCAGGTTGTACTTGCGGATGTCGTCGCTCAATTGCGCGGCGACCGCCGACGACGAGGCCGAGGAGACGATGCGGGCGCCGTCGGCGATGGCTGCCTTCAGCTTGTCGGCGGCACCGGTCGGTCCGCCCTGGTTGTCGTACTCGACCAGCTGGACCTTGCCGCCGTTGAAGCCGCCCGCCTGGTTGATCTTCTCCACGCCGTAGCGCATCCCCTCGGTGAATGCGATCCCGGTCTGTGCGGCCGGCCCGGACAAGGCCTCGATCATCGCGATCTTGAGGGGCTCGGAGTGCGCCTGCGCCGCGATGGCGGCTGCGGCGGCGGCGATCCAGAGTTGGCTGATCTTCATCGTGTCTCCTGGGTGTAGGACTGGTAGTGGGACGGCGTCCGGGCGCCGTGTGCGCGCATGGGGTTGCTGCGGCGTCTGGAAGGACACTCAGTTCACCACATGTATACCTGGCAAACTGTATGTGTTCATGATGAAGAGGAAATCGAGGAAAACCCCTAGGGGAAAATCCTAGGAAAGACGCTCTAATGCGATTTTATGGCGGTTACGTCGCACAGTATGTATCCATGAAGCATTGCGACGCGCTCGCCATGCCGCTCGACAAGACGTGAAAGGATCCTCGATGACTGCCTTCCAAGTTCTGCCCGCCAGACGACTGGATTCCCGCATCGCCATCGTCACCGGAGCAGGTTCCGGCATCGGCCGGGCCATCGCCTTGCGCCTGCTGGCTGAAGGCGCCAGGGTGCTCGCGACGGACCGCGACGAACCGGGCCTGCGCGCCACCGGCGAACTCTGGGGCGCCGCCCAGGCGGAGCGCATCGGCGCAGTGGCCCTCGAACTGACCGCAGACGATGCCCCAAGCCGCCTGATGCAGGCGTGCCAACGCGCCTTCGGCGCGCCCGAACTGCTGGTGAACAACGCCGGCGTCGGCGCGGCCAAGGCCCTGCACGCGAGCACCGATGAGGACATCGACCGCTACCTCGACGTGAACGTGCGCGCCCTCATGCGCGTGAGCCGCGCCTTCCTCGAAGCGGCCGCGCCGCGCGATGCGGCGATCGTCAATATCGCGTCGGTGTTCGGCATGCGCGGCTTCCTGAACTGCGCGCCCTACGCGGCTAGCAAGGCCGCCGTGATCGGGCTGACGCGCCAGATGGCCGCCGACTACGGCGCGCGCGGCCTGCGGGTGAATGCGGTCGCACCCGGCCTGATCGCCACGCCGCTAACGGCGGAGCGACTGGACTCGAACGCCTGGTTCAAGTCGACGGCGCTCGGCTTGACCCCCTTGGGCCGCGCCGGCACTCCGGAGGAGGTGGCTGCCGCCGTGGCGTTCCTGTGCTCCGCCGATGCCTCCTTCATCAGTGGCCAGACGCTGGCCGTGGATGGTGGCTGGTGCGAGACCAAGCATTGGCCGGCGCCCGTTTGACGAAGGTATGAAAAGACGCCGGAGGCGCTTGACGATTATTATTCATGTATACATAATGGCTTGAATATGGACATAAGTCGGGCATAAAAAGCAAAAAATCAGTTTCATGTGTACATTTAATCAGAACGGGGTGGATACGAAATGAGCAGACTGGCATTGGTCACTGGCGGTGCGCGAGGCATCGGGGCCGCCATCTGCCGCAGGCTCGCCCAGGACGGCATGCGCGTGGCAGTGACGGACATCCGGGGCGAACATGCGGCGGACGTCTGTGCGAGCTTGCCGGGGCAGGCGCACGGCAGCTGGTACATGGACGTCGTCGACGAGCGCAGCGTCGACGACACCTTTTCGGCCATCGAGAACCAGCACGGTCCCGTCTCGGTGCTCGTGTGCAACGCCGGCATCCTGATCCTGCACGACGGCGCGCGGCTGCCGATCGCGCAGACCAGCCTGGACGAATGGGAGCGCACGCAGGCCGTCAACGCACGAGGCACCTTCCTGTGCGCGCGTGCCTTCCTGAGGGCACGCACGGCCGCGCCGGTGGCGCATGGCCGCATCGTCACGTTCTCGTCGTGCGCCGCGCAGATCGGGGGCTACCGCTCGAGCGCCGCCTACATCGCCAGCAAGTCGGCCATCCTGGGATTGACGAAGGCGATGGCGCGCGAAGCCGCGCCGCTGGGCATCACCGTCAACGGCATCGCGCCCGGCTTGATCGACACGGACATGATGCGCCTGTCGATGGCGCCGGGCCAGGAGCAGCAGGTCGCCGCCAACGTTCCCCTGGGCCGCCTCGGGCACCCGGGCGACGTCGCGGCCGCGGTGTCCTTCCTGGTGTCGGAGGGCGCATGCTACGTCACCGGAACGATGAACGACGTGAACGGGGGCTACCGCATGCAGTAGTCCTGGCTGGGCGATCTGCTGCGAACTACCGACCGAAGGAGACGAGATGCACGAGCGGGGCAAGAGGGCGGCAGCGGGCGAGGGCAGCGCCGCCGCGGCGCAGGCGGCGGGCGTGGCCATCATCACCGGCGCTGCGCAAGGGATCGGGCGCTCGACGCTGCACCGCTTCGTGCGTGCCGGCGCGCAGGTGCTCGCCTGCGACATGAAGGCCGAGGTGCTGGACGAGGCCCGTGCCTCCAGCGGCTGCCCTGAGCGCGTGAGCACCCTGGCGCAGGACATCACCGCGGCCTCGGCGCCCGCGGATGCGGTGGCCGCGGCGCTCGAAGCCTTCGGCCGCGTCGACTGGCTGGTCAACAACGCCGGGATTGGCAACGCCAAGGCGGCGGACGAAACCGGCGACGCCGAATGGGACCGCTTCCTGGACGTGAACCTGCGCTCCGCGTTCCGCTACGCCCGCGCCGTGCTGCCGCATCTGCAGGCAGGTCGTGGCGTGATCGTGCATGTGGCGTCGATCTTCGGGATCCTGGGCAACCCGCGCTCGGCCGCGTACGCGGCCAGCAAGGCGGCGCTGATCGGACTGACCCGCCAGATGGCGGCCGACTACGGGCCACGCGGCATCCGCATCAATGCGGTGGCGCCGGGGGTGGTGCCGACGCAGCTGTCGGAGGAGCGGCTGCGCAACGACGCGTACTACCGCAAGCTGGTGGCCGAGCCCACGCCTTTCCATCGCCTGGGCAAGCCCGAGGACATCGCGAACGCGGCGTGGTTCCTCTGCTCCGACGAGGCTGGTTTCATCAACGGCCACACGCTGGTGGTCGACGGCGGCTGGAGCGTGACCAACTATGTGCCCCGATAGCCAAGGGATGGGGCGTGGACATCAAGCGTGCAAGGAGTGGAAGATGAGTAGAAACGGACAGCGCACCATGCGGGTCCTGCTGGGCAAGCTCGGACTGGACGGACATGATCGGGGCATCAAGATCCTCGCAGAGGCCCTCAAGGACGCGGGCATGGAGGTGATCTACACTGGCCTGCATCAGCGAGTGGCGCAGGTCGCGAACACTGCGATCCAGGAGGATGTGGACGTGGTTGGCGTGAGCATCCTCTCCGGTGCTCACATGACGCTGGTGCCCGAACTGATGCAGGAGCTGCGCGCGCGCGGTGCCGGCGACAAGCGGGTCGTCGCCGGCGGCTTCATCCCGGAAGCGGAGGACCGGCGGACACTCGAAGAGCTCGGCGCCGCCCATGTGTTCGAGCAGGACGTGCCGCTGGCTGAAACGGTGCGGATCATCAGCGCCCTCGGCGCCCGAAAGTGAGGCCCGCCGTGCCTGGAATCATTGACATTTGGCACCAGCCCTACACGCCTGAGCTGATGAAGCGCTGCTACATCGACGACGAGGAGCAGCGTAAGGTGACCGAGTGGTGGGGGCTGACCGAGCGCGTTCGCGGCCGCACCCCTGACACCTTCGTCGCCGACATGGACCGCTACGGGATCGACAAGGTGCTGATCCCCTCACTGCAGATCCGCTCGTTCGTCCACCAGCGAATGCAGTGGTCCTTCACGCCGGATGAAATCCACGGCCTACTGCGCGAGCATCCGAAGCGCCTTCATGGCCTCTACGGGATCGATCCCTTCAGCCGCATGGCCGGGGTGCGCGAGCTGGAACGCGCCGTGCGTGAACTGGGCTTCGTCGGCGCGCACCTGCATCCGTACGGCTTCGAGCTGACGGTCGACCACCGCCGCTATTACCCGTTCTACGCCAAGTGCGTGGAACTCGACGTCCCGATCGTGATGCAGATTGGGCACTCAGCCGAGGCGATGCCCAGCGACTGCGGCCGTCCCATCCTGGTGGACACGATCGCGCTCGATTTTCCCGAACTGCGCATCGTGTGCGCCCACACCGGCTGGCCGTGGGTAGAGGAACTGATCGCGGTGGCATGGAAGCACCCGAACGTGTTCATCGGCACCACGGCCCATGCGCCTCGCTACTGGAAACCGGAACTGGTGTCCTTTCTCAACACCCGGCGCGGCATCGGCAAAGTGATGTACGGCTCCGACTATCCGGTGCTCGATTGGCCCGGTTCGCTCCAGCAGATCGAGGAACTCGCGCTGCGGCCGGACGCGCACTCGCAACTGCTCCAGGGCGCCGCCCGCGCCGTCTTCAAGTTCTGACTTCGACTGCCATGACACGCATTCCTTCCCTTCTGACGCAGGACATGATCGACCGGTACACCGCGGCGGGCTACTGGGGCTCCATGACCCTGGCCGACCACCTCGATCATCACGCCGCCTACGCGCCCGAACGCATCGCGGCCTCCGATGCGCGGCACCGCGTCACCTTTGCGGCGCTGAAGCGCGCCACCGAGCGCGTCGCGCTGGCCATGCTCGGGATGGGCATCCGTCCCGGCGATCGCGTCGCCATCCAGACACCCAACTGGATCGAGTTCTTCTACGTGCGCTTCGCCTGCGCGCGCATCGGCGCGATTCCGGTGCCGCTGGCCTACACCGCACGCGAACACGAGATCGAGGTGGCGATGGGCGATACGCAGCCGAAAGCGTTGTTCTTCTGCGCGCAGTTCCACGGCTTCGATCACGGCGAGATGGTGCGCGGCCTGCGCGCGCGGGTTCCATTCGTGGAGCACTGGGTTTCGATCGCCGGCCGGGTCAAGGACGCGCACTGCCTGGAAGACCTGCTGGAGGACCCGATCGAGACCCGCCATCCCGCGAGCTATCTGTTGTCCTTCCATCCAAGCGCCAATGACATCGACATCCTGATGTCCACGTCAGGCAGCACCGGCAAGCCGAAGTTCGTGCTGCGCACACCCAACGTGTTCCTGTCGCTCGGACACCACATCGTCGAACGCGCCCGGCTGCGCCCAGAGGATGTCGTCCTCGGCGTCGCGCCGGTGATCCAGGGCACCGGCTATTCGATGTCGACCGTGGCGGCGCTGATTGCCGGCTGCCGCAACGTGCTGCTCGAGCGCTTCGACCCCGATGCCGCCCTGGAGCTGATCCAGCGGGAACGCGTCACGGTGGCCGTCGGGGTGCCGACCCACATGATCAAGATGATGAACAGTGCCCGCATCGGCGAATATGACTTGAGCTCGCTGCGGCTGTTCTACCACGCGGGTGCGCCGCTCGCGGCCGAGGCGGCGGAGGAGTTCTCGCGCAAGTTCGGCTGCCGGCTGATGGAGGCGTACGGGGCGCTGGACGGCGGCACACCCGTGCACACCCTCTACGACGACCCGCAGGAGCGGATCTTCAATACCGTCGGCAAGCCCTGCGCCGGCATGGAGCTGAAGATAGCCAACGACGACGGCGCGGCGCTGCCCGCCGGCGAGGTCGGCGAGGTCGTCTACCGCGGCCCCAACTGCGCGGTGGGGCTGTGGGGCGACTCCAATCACTCGTTCGGCGTCGACGGCTGGTTCCGCAGCGGCGACCTAGGCGTGCTCGACGCAGAGGGTTACCTTCGTATCGTCGGCCGCAAGAAAAACATCATCATCCGCGGCGGCCAGAACATCAGCCCGACGGAGGTCGAGGACGGCCTGGTCGGTCATCCGAAGATCCGCGAGGTCGCCGTGGTCAAGATGCCTGACCCGGTGCTGGGCGAGCGCGCTTGCGCCTGCGTGGTGCCCGCCGATGGCCAGACGGTGACCGTGGCCGACTGCCTCGACTACCTCGTCGGACGTGGCTTCGCCAAGTACAAGATCCCGGAGCGCGTGGAAAACCTGAAGGAGCTGCCCCTGCTGCACAACGGCAAGGTAGATCGCAAGCTGCTGGAGGCCGAGGTCTTCAGGCGAGTGACGCAGGAGGGATGATGCAGACCGAGCGCGTCGTCGTCGTGGGGGCCGGCCTCATGGGCCAAGGTATCGCTCAGTGCGCGGCCCAGGCGGGCTACGCCGTCAAGCTGTGGGGCATGAACGAGGGAGAACTCGAGCGGGCGCTGCAGAACACCGCCAGTTCCGCCGCCCGGCTCCATGCCAAGGGGAAGATTAAGGACGATGCGCAGGCCGTGCTGGCGCGCATCGAACCCGTGGTCGACCTCGAGGGGTGTGGGGATGCCGACATCTACATCGAGACAGTCGTCGAGGACCTCGAGGTCAAGCATCGGATCTTCCGCACGCTGCAGCGGCTGGCTCCGCCCACGGCGATCCTGGCCAGCAACACCTCGACCATCCCGATCGGCAAGATCGCGGCGGCGACCAACTGCCCCGAGCGCTGCCTCGGCATGCACTTCACCAGTCCTGTTCCGATGATGCCGGTGGCGGAGGTGATCCGCACCTCCGCAACGACGGATGCGGCATTCGGGCGCGCAGTGGCCTTCGTGCGCTCGCTGGGCAAGGAAGTCATTCACGTGCAGAAGGATGTGCCCGGTTTCGTGTTCAACCGCATCAACCTGCCCAGCAACGTCGAGGCGATTCGCCTGGTCGAAACCGGTGCGGCCTCGGTGGAGGACGTGGACAAGGCGATGCGGCTCGGATTCGGTCGTCCCATGGGACCGCTGGAGACCGCCGACATGGTGGGCCTGGACACTGGCTTCAACGCGCTGACGGCGCTCTATGCCGAAACGGGGGAAGAGAAGTTCCGCCCGCCCGAGCTGCTGCGCCGCAAGGTGCAGGCTGGGCAACTTGGCCGCAAGACCGCCTGCGGCTGGTACCTGTACGACGCAGCGGGCGCGCGCATCGGCGTGGCCAGCCTGCCAGATTGAGAGGAACGACAGACATGGATAAGCAAGTGGCCATCGTCGCGGCAGGGCAGACGCCCTTCGCCCGGCGCAGCGGCGCCTCCATCGGCGAACTGTGCTTCTCGGCCTACCGCGAGGCGGTGCAGGAAAACCCCGCCGCCGGTGCGGCGATCGATGCGGTCGTGGTGTGCTCCGCGTCGGAATACGACCGTCAGCGCAGCCCCGCCGGCGTGGTGGCGGAAAGCCTGGGGCTGGCCGGCCGGCCGACCTTCAACGTCGAATCGCTGTGCTCCTCGGGCTCGAGCGGGCTTCGGGTGGCGTACGGGCTCATCCGCTCCGGGCTGCACGAAGTCGTTGCCGTGGTCGGCTTCCAGAAGTTGTCGGACCTGTCGTCCGCGGAAGTGGCGGAACGCATGGGCCGCAGCGGCGACGTGATGTGGGAATCTCCGTTCGGCCTGACGCAGCCCGCGGGTTTCGCGCTGTTCGCGCAAGCCCACATGGCGGCCTACGGCACCACCGAGGCCGATCTCGCGGAAGTGCGCGCGAAGAACTCCGAATACGCGGTCGCCAATGACAAGGCCGCGTACCGCAAGCGTTTCACGAAGGAAGAGGTACTGGCCTCCTCGTCGGTGGTGACGCCGCTGAAGATGCTCGATTGCTGCGCCAACGCCGACGGTGCCGTGGTGCTGATCGTCGCCGGCCGCGAAGCCGCCAGGCGCTTCAGCGACGATCCGGTCTGGATCCTTGGCCTCGGTGCGGC
>JAMPXR010000419.1 GCA_023701085.1 Ramlibacter sp.
GCGCCGCCGGCATCTCCGCCTTCCCCATGGCCGCCCGGGTGGTGCAGGCCGAGGGCCAGCGTCACGACAAGCGCAACCACCTGCTGATGCACGCGGCCGGCGTCAACACCGGCGGCCAGATCGGCTCGGTGGTGGCCGCGGCGGTGATGTTGTCGGTGCTGAAGGGGATGGGCCTGATCTAGTCAACGCCGCAAAAAAAAGCGCCCCGCGGGGCGCTTTTTTTGTCTTCGCGGAATTCAGGGGCCGCCTATCCCTTGATGATCCGCGGCAGAAGCATCTGGTGGCGCGGGCAGATCGACTTCGGGTTCTGGTAGCTCGCGCCGGCAAAGGCCTTCAGGTAGCCGCGCAGCGCTTTCAGGTCGACGATCTCGTCGACGAAACCGTGCTGGGCGCAGTACGCGGGCCGTGAAGTGTCCAGGTACTTCTGCGCCATTTCATTCATCTTCTGCGCCAGCGGCTCGAGCGGCTTGCCCGAATCCTTGTCCTTGATCGCGCGGCGCGCGTAGGTGGCCACCGCCGCGGTCTCGCCGTGCATGACGTAGATCTCGGTGGCGGCCGTGCCCAGCGTGAAGGCGTTCTGGCGATTGGCCGTGGGGCCGCCCATGATGTAGTGCGCCGCGGCGCTGCCCTTGCGCAGCACCACCAGCATCATCGGCACGTCGGCCTGCTGGATCGAGTAGATGAGCGACTGGCCGAGCCCGAGCAGCTCCGCCTTTTCGGCGATGTCGCCCACATCGATGCCGGTCGTGTCCTGGAACCAGATCACCGGGACGCGGTCACGGGCGCAGTGCGTCACGAACTCGTTCAGCTTGATCAGGCCCTGGCGGTAGAGTTTGCCGCCGATGCCCGGGTAATCGCCGTACTCCGGATAACCCTTGGGCAGCAGCCCCTGGCGGTTGCCGAGGACGCCGACCAGCATGCCGTCGATCTTCACCAGCCCGGTGTACACCTCCGGGCCGTACCCGGGACGGAACTCCATGTGCTCGCTGCCGTCGACCAGCCGCGCGAGGATGTCATCGAAAGAGTAGTCCGATTTCTGGTTGAACGGCAGCAGGTGATAGAGGTCCGACGCGGGAAGCTGCGGTTCCGCCGGCTGCGCCACGCGGAAGAACGCCGGGTCGTACGCCGGGATCATTCGCATGTATTCCTTGATGCCGTCGAGCACGCCTTTTTCTTCCTCGCAGACACGGGTGAAGAAGCCGGTCGAATCGTAGTGGGTGGCCACGGTGCCCGGTGGCGTTTCCCGCAGGTTGCGCGTGGCCGCGATCAACTGTTCCAGCCCGGCGACATCGAACCCGCCTTGCGGCGACATGCCCGAAACGATGCCGACGCCGCCCACGGCCATGTTGGCGTCCTTGTGCGCGATCAGGATCGTCGGGCTGATCGCCTGGTAGCCGCCGCCCGCCGGATTGGTGCCATAGATGCCCGCGAGCACCGGTATGCCCGCTTGCTCGAGCTCGGCGTGACGGTAAAAGGTGGTGCCCGAACCGCGCCGGTCGGGATAGAACTTCTCCTGGTCGGGAAGTTTCACCCCGCTGCAGTTCACCAGCCACACCAGCGGGATGCGCAAGCGCTTGGCGAGGTTGGTCGCGCGCAGGACGTTGTCGGCCTGTCCGGGAATCCAGGCGCCGGCCAGGACCTTGTTGTCGAAGCCGATGATCACGGCCCAGCGGCCGTCGATCTTGCCCAGGCCGTCGACCACGTTGGTCGTGCCCTCTTCATTGTCCTCGGGGTTGTAGAGGCTGTGCAGCGGCTGCCAGGTGCCCGGATCGACCAGGTACTCCAGCCGCTGCCACACGGTCAACCCGCCGCGTTCGTTGATCTTGGCCGTCGGGATCCCGACTTCCTCCACGGCCTTTTTCGCGGCGGCGATCTCCGCTTCCACGGCCTCGAGCTGCGCACGGCTTTCCTGGGTGCGCGCGATCCGGTTGTCCTTCAGCGGCTTGCCGAAGCCGGGCATTTTCTCGAAATACGGTCTCATAGTTGTTCCTCTTGGGTCCCCAAAAAAACGAGGGGCCCAGGGCGGGAAGGGAAGGTCCCGTCCGCTCCCAAGCCCCTGGCGCTGTCAACCAGCCTGACGGTGCATCCGCCGCCGGCTGCCCGCATGTGCGCTATCCGCGATTGGGCGTGGCGCCGGTGGCCATGCCCGAGATGATGATCTTCTGGATGTTGGACGTGCCTTCCACCACCTGCAGCGACTTGGCGTCGCGGTAGAAACGTTCCGCCGGGTACTCGGTGGAAAATCCGAACGAGCCGTAGATCTTCATGCACTCGTTGGCCGCGTGCACCGCCGCCTCCGAGGCGGCGAACTTGGCCACCGAGGTTTCGTACTGGCTGGGCTTGCCATTGTCCTTCAGCCATGCGGCCCGGTAGACCAGCATCTGCGCGGCCTGGTGCTCCACCGCCATTTCGGCGATCTGCGCCTGGATCATCTGGTGCTGCGAGATCGGCTTGCCGAACTGGGTGCGTTCGTTCGCGTACTTGATCGCGATGTCCAAGGCTCCGCCGGCCACTCCAAGCGCGCCGGCGGCGCAGCCGAGCCGGGTCTGGTTCAATTGCCACATGCAGACGAGGAAACCCTCGCCTTCCTTGCCCAGCACGTTCTCCTTGGGCACCTTCATGCCGTCGAACGCGAACTCGCCGGTCGGAGCGCACTTGAGCCCGAGCTTCGTCTCGATCGGGCGCGCGACGCAGCCTTTCCAGTTCTTCGGCTCGATGATGAAAGCCGTCATGCCCTTGTTGCCCTTGCTGCGGTCCGTGTAGGCATAGAGCAGGCCGGCGTCGCCGACATGCGCCTGCGAGATCCACATCTTGGAGCCGAACACCTCGTAGTGATCGCCCTTGTCGACCGCGTAGGTTTTCATGCTGGCCACGTCCGAGCCGGTATTCGCCTCGGTCATGGCGAAGAAGCCCAGTTGCGTGCCGGCCACCCAGCCGGGCACGTACTTCTTCTTCTGCGCGTCGGTGCCGAACTTGTTCACTGTCAGCGCCGGGCCCAGGTTCTGCATGTTGAACGGCAGGCGCCAGGACGCCGAAATCCGGGCGATCTGCTCGGCCATCAGCACGGATTCCATGAAGCCCATGCCGCTGCCGCCCACGGACTCGGGCAGCGCGCAGGAGAACATGCCCAGCGCGCCCATCTTGGCCACGCGATCGGCGCGAAATTCGTGCTTCGCTTCTTCTTGCTCGAGCGTCGGTGCGATGTCTTCCGCGGCGAATCGCCGGGCCGTGTCCTGGATCAATCGCTGCTCTTCGGTCAGTTCGAAATTCATTGCTGCCTCGTCTTACGTGTGCGCCGGATTCATTCGAGCACGACGAGCAGGGCCCCGTCC
>JAMPXR010000420.1 GCA_023701085.1 Ramlibacter sp.
CAAAGATTTTTCGCGGATCGCCTGCGCGGGCTGTGGGCCTGGCTCAGGCGGCATCCGCTGCTGGCGGCGGCGTTGCTGCCCGCCCTGGCTGCGCTGTACGTGCTGGCGCTGGTTCCCGCCACACCGCGCATCGCCGATATCCGGCAGGCCAGGTCGCAGCAGCCCTCCGTGGTGATTTCGGCCGACGGCCGGGAGCTGGCCGTCTTCCAGCGCGCCAATCGCGACTGGGTTCCGCTCGCCGACATCTCCCCGAACGTAATCGCCGCGCTCGTCGCCACCGAGGATCGCCGCTTCTTCGAACACCGCGGCGTCGATCCCAGGCGGATGGCGGCGGCCGCGTTCCATTCGCTGCGCGGACGCGTGCAGGGCGGCTCGACGATCACCCAGCAGCTGGCCCGCAATCTCTACCCCGACGAGGTCGGCCGCGCGCCCACCATCGCGCGCAAGATCAAGGAGGCGATCACGGCGCTGAAGATCGAGTCGGTCTACGGCAAGCAGGAGATCCTCGAAACCTACCTCAACACGGTGCCGTTCCTGTACAACGCCTACGGCATCGAGATGGCCGCGCGCACGTACTTCGACAAGCCGGCGCGCGAGCTGGACGTGCTCGAGAGCGCGACGCTCATCGGCATGCTCAAGGGGACCAGCTACTACAACCCCGTCACCAATCCACAGCGCGCGCTGCAGCGGCGCAACACGGTGATGCTCCAGATGGTCAGGGACGGCAAGCTGGGGCAGACCCAATTCGAATCGCTCAAGGACAGGCCGCTGGCGCTGGATTTCGAGCGGCAGTCGCCGCCGCTGGGCCCGGCGCCCCACGTCGCGCAGCAGCTGCGCCGCTGGCTCATCGATTGGGCCGACCGCAATGGCTATGACATCCACGCGGACGGGCTGGTCGTGCGCACCACCATCGACTCGCGGCTGCAGGACATGGCCAACCAGGCGGTGGCACGCCAGGGCGACAAGCTGCAGGCCATCGCCGATGCGACCTGGGGCAGGGCGCTCGCGCCCGCCAACCGCGAGCGGATCCGCGCCTTGCTGCGCGAGACGGCGCGATACCAGGAGGCTGTCGGCACCGGCCTGGGCGACGAGCAGGCGCTGCGCAAGCTGCTGGCGGACAGCGCTTTCCTGGACGACTTCTGGCGCGCGAAGACACGGCTGCAGGCGGGGTTCCTGGCACTGGACCCGAACAACGGGCATGTGCGGGCCTGGGTGGGCAGCCGGAGCTTCGAGCAGGAGAAATTCGACCATGTCCAGCAGGCGCGGCGCCAGCCCGGCTCGACGTTCAAACCCTTCGTGTACGGCGCCGCTTTCGCGCAGGGCATCGGCCCGGCCGAGCAGCTGGTGGACCGTCCGGTCGAAATCCGCATCGACGAGCGCACGGTGTGGCGCCCCACCGATGTGGGCGCGCCCACCGGTCGCGCGATGACCCTGCGCGAGGGCCTCATCCGTTCCAGGAACACCATCACGGCGCAATTGATGGAGCGCGTCGGGCCCGCGCGCGTCGCGCAGCTCGCCTACGCCATGGGGGTGCGCCACAGCAGGCTGGACCCGGTGCCCTCGCTCGCGCTGGGGACGAGCCCCGTGAGCCTGAAGGAAATGGTGTCGGCCTTCGGATCCATCGCCAATGGCGGCCAATACGTCGAGCCCGTGCTGGTGACGCAGGTGGAAAACCGGCAGGGCAGGGTGCTCGAGGCGTTCCGCCCCAAGGCGCCGGAATCCGCGCTGTCCGTCACTGCCGCGCAGACGCTGCTGGACGTGATGCGCGGCGTGATCGATCAGGGCACGGGGGTCGGCATTCGAAGCCGGTTCGGCATCCAGGCGGACGTGGCGGGCAAGACCGGGACCACCCAGGACAACACCGACGGCTGGTTCATCATGATGCATCCGCAGCTCGTCGCGGGCGCGCGGGTCGGCTTCAACGACAACAGGATCACGATGCGCGGCGACTGGGGCCAGGGTGCGCGCAATGCCCTGAACATCGTCGGCGACTTCTTCCAGCATGCGCTGAAGTCGGATCTCGTCGATGCCAAACGGCGATTCGCGGCGCCCGTGCAGGCCGGCATGCCCGACCCATGGCCCGCACCGGAGAACGACTGGCAGGGCGCGATCTTCCAGGCGCCGCCGCAGGAGGCGCAAGCGGTTCCACCGGCGCCCTGGTCGGAGTCGGTGCCGGCGAACGAGGCGCCCGCCATGGCGCCGGTGCCGCTGGTGGTGGAGACGCCGGCCGTGCCCGAGGCGCGGCGCGCTCCCGTGCCGGAGTTGACTGGGGTGGCGCCCGGAGCGCCGGTCGAGGCGCCGCCTTCCCGACCGCGCGCCGTGCGGTCGATCGACGGCCTGCCCAGGCTGGTGATTCCGCCGGCGTCCCCGGCAGCTGCGCAGCCGGTGCCGCAGGCGCGGCTGCCGCTGCAGTCCCCGCAGCCCCTGCAGCCGCGGCAGGCTGTGCCTTGGGAGACGATGCGGGCACCAGAGGGCGTGCAGCCAGTCCCCCTGCCGCGCGAACCGAGCCCGGAGGATGGCGGCGACGACAGGCCATGAGGGCTGCGGCAAGGCGCGGGCAAGTGCCGGTGGGTCCCGCGCTCGCGGCGCCGCGCGAAGAAGCAATGCCGCGAGGCCGAAGGGTTGGCTGTGGCCCGGCGGGCGCGGCGCTCGTCCTCAGATCGCCTCTTCCATGACATGGACCGCTTCGGCCTGGGCCGTCGCGTATTCCAGTGCATACGCCAGCTCGCCCGGCGTGGCGGCGTGCAGGGTGAACAGCGGCTGCCCGTGCTCGACCACCGCGCCCAGCTGCACGTGCATGTCGATGCCCGCGCTGGGCGCCTTGGGCGCACCGGCCAGCTTGGCGATGCGGGCCAGGCGGCGGTTGTCGATGGCGATCACGGTGCCGTTGCGCGGCGCCGCCAGCGCCTGCCGGTAGCGCGCCACGGGCGGCTCGCGCAGCCCGCCCTGCGCTTCGCAGATTTCCTGGAACTTGGCCCAGGCCCGGCCGTCCGCGAGCACCGCGGATGCCAACGCCGTGCCCTGGCCCGCGGGCGCGGCGCCCCCGAACTCCAGGATGTCGCCGGCCAGCGCCAGGGCGCGCCGCGCCAGGTCGGCCGGCGCCTGCGGCTCGCGGCGCAGCACCGACAGGACGTCGCGGGCTTCCAGCGCGGGGCCTATGCCCCGGCCGACCGGCGCGGCGCCCTCGGTCTGCACGACGCGAACCTGCAGGCCCAGCGCGCGGCCGACCTGTTCGAGCTGCGCGCCCAGCTGCGCGGCGGCCTGCGCGCTGCGCACCTTCGCCGTCAGGCCCAC
>JAMPXR010000421.1 GCA_023701085.1 Ramlibacter sp.
CCCGAAATCGGCGATGGCCAGCATCCCGTCCTGGCGGACCATCACGTTGTCGGGCTTCATGTCGCGGTGCACGATGCCGACCTGGTGGATGGCTTCCAGGCCCGCGGCGAGCTGCTTCAGGTAGTACAGCGCGATGGCCGGATCCAGGGCCTGGCGCATGCGGCTGCGCAAGTCGCCCAGCGGGAAATATTCCATCGCGATGTAGGCGCTGCCGGCGGAAAAATCCTGGCGGAAGATGTGCGCCACATTGGGATGGTCGGTCTGGACCAGCAGCGCGAATTCCTGGATGAAGCGCTGCAGGTCCATGGCGCCACTGCGGTCGGGCCGCAGGATCTTGAGCACCTGGGTGGGCCCGCCGGCCATCGGCTGGGCCAGGTAGGCGGTGGCGTTGCCGCCCTCGCCGATCTTGCGCAGCAGCCGGTAGTCCTCGATCAGCAGGTGCCCCGGCCCATGCGCCGCCAGCGGGTTGCCGGCCGCGCCGGCGCCGGCGGCCGCGCGGGCGAGCTGCTGGTTGCGATGGAGCGAGTCGCGCAGCGCCTGGTAGTGGCCGGGCGGCGTGACCGAGCCCTTGCGCGCCACCAGGCCGGCGATGTCGGCCACTTCGAGAAAGCTCTCATCGGGCAGCGCCAGCGTGGCACGGCGCCCGGACTCCACCCGCGCGCCCGCCGCCTGCCGCGCGGCCCAGGACGTGGCCACGCTCCACTGCAGGTCGGCCGCGACGACCTGGAGCAACCGGGCGATCTCCACGGCCTCGCCCGTGGCATGCACCATGCCGTCGTGGCCGTTGGTCGCGCGCGGCGCCACGTCGCCTTCGCCCAGGTGCACGCCGACGGCGATGGACAGCGGCGGCAGGCCCGCCGACTGCGGTCGCGCCGCGATGCGGGTGGCCAGTTGCACCGACTCGTGCACCGTGAGGATCGCGGCATGCAGCCCGCGCTTCGCGTGGACGGGGATGCGGTCCTGGGGCCGGTGGGAAAACACGCACAGGATGGAGTCGGGCCGCCGCTGCGCGATCTCGCCCTCCAGCTTGAGTGCCGCGGACGACAGGACGCGCCGCACGTCTTTCACGAACGTGATGAGTTCCGTGCCCGACATGGTTTCGCAGGCCGCGCCGAAATTGCGCAGCCGCGCGTACATGAAGGTCGCGAGCGCGCCCGCGGGCGCGGGGCGCGATGGCGGGTGCGACGGCGCGGCTTCCTCCGGTTCGCCGCGCGTCGCGCCAAAGAGCGATTCGAGCGGGGCCGCCTCGGTGGGCGCGAATTGCGGCGGCTCGGGCTCGTCGGACGCGAACCCGCTGCTGGGCTCGCACTCCAGGCTCGACGGGGTATTGGCCCGTGCAGCTTGCTGCGGCGCGCTGCGGCGCGCGCCGAACAGCGCCTCGAGCGATGCCGCTTCGGTCGGCGCGAATGGCGCGTCTGCGTCCCGCTGTGACTGCCCTCCCATGGTCTGGCCCCCGGTCAAGCCGACGCGCCGGCGCGCGCCCCGGCCCCGGGCGACGCACGGCACAGCGGCCCGGCCCCTGGCATGGGATGCTCCGTCGGGAGGCAAGTGCTTCTTTGTGTTCTGGCTGCCATTGACTGCTGTTGAGCTGAATTTCAAGGGTAGCCGACTCCGGCGCGGGTGTCACGCTTTGTTACTCGCCTCGAGCGGCGAACGTGGCCGTCGGCAGACACCGAAAGGCCTGGGCGGCAGAGAAACGGGCCTGCGTTGGGCTCGCTAGGCACCAATCGCTGCCGGATTCGCCTTCGTGGCACTACCCCCGCGGGTGGTGCGCAGCATGCAGTTGCTTGAGCCGCTCGCGCGCCACATGGGTGTAGATGGTGGTGGTCGAAATATCCGCGTGCCCGAGCAGCATCTGCACGGCCCGCAAATCCGCGCCGTGATTCAGCAAATGCGTGGCGAAGGCATGGCGCAAGGTGTGGGGCGACAGCGGCGCTGTGATGCCGGCCCGGCGCGCGTACTTCTTGACGATCATCCAGAACATGACGCGCGTCATGCCCGCGCCGCGCCCGGTGACGAACAGGTCTTCGGTCTGTTGGCCGGCCAGGATCTGCGGCCGGGCCTCGCCGAGGTAACGCGTGATCCAGTCGCGCGCCACCAGGCCGAACGGCACCAGCCGTTCCTTGCTGCCCTTGCCCAGCACGCGCAGCACACCATCGGCCATGCTCACGTTGAAAGTCTTGAGCGACACCAGCTCGCTGACGCGCAGGCCGCTCGCGTACAGCAGCTCCAGCATCGTGCGGTCGCGCAGCCCCAGCGGCGTGTCGACGTCGGGGGCTTCGAGCAGCGCCTCGACCTGCGCCTCGGTCAGCGTCTTGGGCACGCGCAGCGGCTGCTTGGCGGATTGCAGCCGCAAGGTCGGGTCGGCGGTGATGAAGCGTTCGCGCAGCGCCCAGCGAAAGTAGCGCTTGAACACCGTCAGCCGCCGGTTGGCGGTGGTCGCCTTGCTGCCCGCGTGCCGCGCCGCGAAATAGCCGTTCAGATCGGCCTCGCTGGTGCCGTCGAGCGTGCGTCCCCGCTCGCCCAGCCACGCGGCATACAGCGACAGGTCGCGCCGGTACGCCGCCAGCGTGTTGCGCGAAAGCCCCTCCTCCAGCCAGAGCGCGTCGATGAAGGCGTCGATGGAGGCGGTGCTCATGGGGGGAAGATAGCAAATTGGGAATGGGGAGTCGCGAATGATGGACGGCTTTGGCTGGGCGCGGCGAGCGGACAGGGAATGGGCGAGGTTTTGACGGTTCGGAGCGCGGGGCTATAGTGCGCGAAACGGTCTGCGGCGTCCGCAGCAAATTCGGATTGACGGCCTGAATTCAAGAAACGAGATCGGCGGCAATCTACCGACTTGGTCGGCATTTGAGGCTGGTGGGATTCACATCCGATGCGCGTCGGATCGGACAGCATGCGGGCTGGAGGGGGAATCAGTGGTACCGATGTCAAAGCGCAAGGGACGGCTTATCGAGCACTCGTGTTCCGCAGTGGGACGGGGTGGCCGCCTGCGGGATATCAGGTCTAAAGTGCTCGAGACTGGGTTGGTCGCGCGTGGTGGAAAAGATCAATTGGGGCGCGCACTTGGCATCGCGGGGCGGTCCAGGTTATCCGGCAGCTGCCGGATAACACCTTATTAGTGTGCCGTATAAATTACGTTAGGCCGCATCGAAATGCCAGTGGGTCTCACCGAAGCAGTCGCGATCTGGTTTGTGCTAGCCGCAGTCGTCTTGGCAGCTCCGCTCCTGGTGCTTGCTTTCTATTGGCGCATGCCACGTCCCAAGACGTTCGCCGTTGTTGTTTCA
>JAMPXR010000422.1 GCA_023701085.1 Ramlibacter sp.
AAGATCATCAAGGAAAACCCCGCCGCCGTGAGGGCGTTCCTGTCCGCCTTGACCAAGAGCACGCGCGAGGTGCTGCGCAATCCGGAAGCGGCGATCGCGGACGTGAAGGCGCGTGACGCCATCATCAACACCGAGATGGAAACGCGCCGCCTCAAGCTGGCCATAGACACCGTCATCAACAGCCCGGACGCGCGGGTCGACGGCTTCGGCCAGCTGAACCCGGGCCGGCTCGCGCTGATGGCCTCGCAGGTGTCGGACGCGTTCAACACCAAGACGCGCGTCAACCCGGACGCGGTGTGGAACGGCTCGTTCCTGCCGGCCAGGGCGGAGCTCGCCGCCGTCCTGCCCGAACCGAAGAAATGACGGAAGGCCCGTTCGTCGAATTCCAGGACGTCTGGCTCTCCTACAACGAGGACCTGCTGCGGCAGGGGCAGTACGCGGTCGAGGCGATCGACCTGAAAGTCCAGCGCGGCGAGTTCATCGCCATCGTGGGGCCTTCGGGCTGCGGCAAATCGACCTTCATGAAGCTGACCACCGGCCTGAAGATGCCCACCAAGGGCAGCATCCTGGTCGAAGGCCGGCCGGTGACGGGCCCGCTCAAGATCTCCGGCATGTCGTTCCAGGCACCTTCGCTGCTGCCCTGGCGCACCACCGTGGACAACGTGCTGCTGCCGCTGGAGATCGTGGAGCCGTACCGCAGCCACTTCAAGTCCAGGCGCGCGGAGTATGAACAGCGCGCCCGGCAGCTGCTGCAGAAGGTCGGCCTGGGCGGCTACGAAGACCAGTACCCGTGGCAGCTGTCCGGCGGCATGCAGCAGCGCGCCAGCATTTGCCGCGCGCTGATCCACGAACCCAAGATGCTGCTGCTGGACGAGCCCTTCGGCGCGCTGGATGCCTTCACGCGCGAGGAATTGTGGGTCATCCTCAGCGAGCTGTGGACCGAGCAGCGGTTCAACGTCATCCTGGTCACGCACGACCTGCGCGAGTCGGTGTTCCTGGCCGACACGGTTTACGTGATGAGCCGCAGCCCCGGCCGGTTCAGGGTGCGCAAGGAAATCGACCTGCCGCGCCCGCGCGACCTGGAACTCACCTACACGCGCCATTTCACCGACCTGGTGCACGAGCTGCGTGGTCACATCGGAGCCATCCGCGAGCAGGCCGCCGCGGCCGCACCTTCATGAAGAGCAGTCAACTGGAACGCTGGTCGCCCTGGATCCTGCTGCTGGCGGTGATCGCCGTCTGGCAGTTCGTCTGCAGCGCCTTCAACGTCTCGGAGTTCATCTTTCCGAGCCCGGCGCGCATCTGGAACCAGCTGGTCGAATTCCGCGCTCCCATCGCCGCCCACGCGTGGCGCACGCTCTGGGTGACGATGGCGGGCTTCGCGCTCGCGATCCTGGTGGGCGTGCTGCTGGGCTTCCTGATCGGCAGCTCGCGCGTCGCCTATGCCGCGGTGTACCCGCTGATGACCGCCTTCAACGCGCTGCCCAAGGCCGCTTTCGTGCCGATTTTGGTGGTGTGGTTCGGTATCGGCGCCGGCCCTGCCATCCTGACGGCGTTCCTGATCTCGTTCTTCCCGATCATGGTGAACATCGCGACCGGGCTGGCGACACTGGAGCCGGAACTGGAAGACGTGCTGCGCGTGCTGGGCGCGCGCCGTTGGGACGTGCTGGTGAAGGTCGGGCTGCCGCGGTCCATGCCCTATTTCTACGGATCGCTGAAGGTGGCGATCACGCTGGCGTTCGTCGGCACCACGGTGTCGGAAATGACGGCCGCCAACGAAGGCATCGGCTACCTGCTGATCTCCGCCGGGTCGGCCATGCAGATGGGCCTGGCCTTCGGCGGCCTGGTCGTGGTCGGCGCGATGGCGATGCTGATGTACGAGCTGTTCAGCTGGCTGGAAAAGCACACCACCGCGTGGGCGCACCGCGGTTCGCAGGCGCGGTAGCGGCCTGCGCGGGCGTCCTGGCGGAACGAGCGGGTGTGCAGGGTTTGTTCACAGCCTCTCAGATCAGCGAGCCCCGGTTGACCATGCCGCCGTCGATGGTGAACACCGTGCCGGTGGTGTAGGAAGAGCGGTCCGACGCGAGCAGCACCACGGTCGATGCGATCTCTTCCACCGTCGCCGCGCGGCCGAAGGGAAAACCCTTTTCCAGTTCCTGCCAGCGCGCCTTGTCGCCCAGCCGTGTGCCGGCCTCCTTTTGCATCAGGCCGATCAGCCGCTCGGTGGCCACCGGCCCCGGGTTGACGCCGATCACGCGGACGCCGTCCCGGGCGCTCTGGCCGCCGAGCGCTCGGCTGAAGGCCATCAGGGCGGCGTTGCCGGCGCCGCCGCAAATATAGCCGGCGTCCAGCGCCTCGCCGCCGTTGCCCAGGATGTTGATGATCACGCCCTTGCCCCGCGCCTTCATCAGCCGGTAGTACTCGCGCGTCAGGTTGATGTAGCCGAACACCTTCAGGTCCCAGGCCTGCCGCCAGCGCTCCTCGTCGATTTCCTCCAGCGTGCCGCGCGGGATGGAACCGGCGTTGTTGACGAGGATGTCGATGTGCGGCACGCGCCCGGCCAGTTCGGCGGCGGCGCCGCGCGCGGCCAGGTCCATCGCGTGGATCTCGACGCGCACCTGCGCAAGGGACGACAGCTTGCCGCGCGCCGCTTCCAGGTCGGCCTGCTGCCGGGCCACCAGGTGCAGGTGGCACCCCTCCTGCGCCAGCATCCCGGCGATCGCGTAGCCGATGCCCTTCGAGCCCCCGGTGATCAGGGCCGTGCGGCCTGAAAGTCCCATGTCCATGTCTGCTCCTTCGGATGGGTGGATTCGAGCGCGGGGCGCGCGCCGGTCAGGACGGGACCACCTCGACCAGCCGCGTCTTGCCGGTCTCGCGCGGAATGCCGCCCGGCGGCAGCCAGTCGAATACCGGCCGGATCCGCAGGCTGTCGCGAAACTCCCGCGTCAGCTGTTCTTCGAGCGCTGCCAGCACGGCCGGCTCCAGTCCGGCGTGCTCGACGCGCAGGCGCAGCGGCGGCTCGACCCGCGGTCCGGGCCGGTCCAGCCGGATGCGGAACACGCCGGTCAGTTGCGGACGAAAGCGGGCGATGACACCGGCGATCGCCTGCGGATAGACGTTCATGCCCTTGACGATCAGCATGTCGTCCGTGCGGCCGAGGATCTTGAAGCGGATGCCCGGCTTGCCGCAGGGGCAGGGTTGGGTCCAGACCTGCAGCAGGTCGCCCAGCGCATAGCGCATGAAAGGCCCGCCGCGCCAGTCCAGGAAGGTGAACACCATCTCGCCG
>JAMPXR010000423.1 GCA_023701085.1 Ramlibacter sp.
ACCGGCAACGCCGACGTGCGCCTGCAGCTGGAACTGCCGGTGGCCACGATCGAAAAATCCAGGGTGCAGGGCAGCGTCACGCTGGCCGGCAACGACATCCAGATCACGCCCGACAGCCCGCTGCTGGCGCGTTCGGTGGGCGCGGTCCATTTCAGCGACCGCGGCTTCGCCCTGGTGGGGACGCGCGCGCGCGCCCTCGGGGGCGAGGTGCGGCTGGAAGGCGGCACGCGCGGCGTGGCGAGCGCGCCGCCGCCGGGCCATCCCGAGGCCACGGTGACCCTGCGCGCCCAGGGGACCGCCACCGCCGAGGGCCTGCGCCAGGCCCGGGAACTGGGCTTCGTGTCGCGCGTCGCGCGCGAGGCCAGCGGCAGCGCCGCCTACCAGGTGATGCTGGCGTTCCGCGGCAGCGTGCCCGAAATCTCGGTGACGAGCAACCTGCAGGGCATGGCGCTGAACCTGCCGCCGCCCCTGGCCAAGGCGGCCGACGCGGCGCTGCCGCTGCGTTACGAAGACACGCTGCTGCGCGAGGCCGTCGCCGTCGCGCCCGGCACGCCGCCGCCGCTGGTCGATCAGCTGACGCTCGAACTGGGTCGGCTGGTTTCGGTGAACTACGTGCGCGACGTCTCCGGCGCCGAGGCGCGCGTGCTGCGCGGCGGCATCATCGTGGGCGCCGCACCGGGCGAGTCCGCCTCGATGCCGGAGCAGGGGGTACATGCCAACATCAACCTGGCCGGCGTCAACCTGGATGCCTGGGAAGACGTGCTGGAGCGCATCGCCGGCACCGGCGCGGCCGCCGGCAGCGCGCCGCGCGCGTCACAGGGCGGCGCCTCGCAGGCTTACCTGCCCACGGTGCTGGCGGTTCGCGCCAGGGAACTCACCCTCGAGGGAAGGACGCTGCACAACGTGGTCGTCGGCGGTTCGCGCGAGGGCCTGACCTGGCGCGCCAACGTGGACGCCACCGAGCTCAATGGCTACCTGGAGTACCGGCAGCCGGCCGGGGCGGGCGCGGGCCGGCTGCATGCGCGGCTGGCGCGGCTGGCGATCGCGGCTTCGGCGGCCAAGGAGGTGGAGGCGCTGCTGCACCAGCAGCCCGAGCGGCTGCCCGCGCTGGACGTCGTGGTGGATGCCTTCGAGCTGCGCGGCAAGAACCTGGGACGCCTCGAGATCGAGGCCGTCAACCGCGGCCCCGGCGCCGTGGCGCGCGAAGGCGGCGTGCGCGAGTGGCGCCTGAACAAGCTCAACCTCAGCATGCCGGAGGCCACGTTCGGCGCCACCGGAAACTGGGCCGCGCTGAATGCGCAGGCCGTGCCGCCCGGCTCGCCCCGGCCGGGACCGGTGCCGGCGAGCGAGCCGCGTCGCACCGTCATGAACTTCAAGCTGGACATCGCCGACTCGGGCCAGCTGCTGGGCCGCTTCGGCATGAAGGACCTGGTGCGGCGCGGCAAGGGCCGCATGGAAGGGCAGGTGTCGTGGCTGGGGTCGCCCCTCACGCTGGACTACCCGTCCATGAACGGCAATTTCAACGTGAACGTCGAGGCCGGCCAGTTCCTCAAGGCCGATCCGGGACTGGCCAAGCTGCTGGGCGTGCTCAGCCTGCAGTCCCTGCCGCGCCGGCTCGCGCTCGATTTCCGCGACGTGTTCAGCGAGGGCTTCGCCTTCGATTTCGTGCGCGGCGATGTCACCATCGAGCAGGGCATTGCGGCCACCAACAACCTGCAGATGAAAGGCGTGAACGCGGCCGTGCTGATGGAAGGCAAGGCCGACATCGCGCGCGAAACGCAGGACATCAAGGTGGTGGTGGTTCCCGAGATCAACGCCGGGACCGCCTCGCTGGTGGCCACGGTAATCAACCCGGCCATCGGGCTGGGCACCTTCCTGGCGCAGATGTTTCTGCGCCAGCCCCTGATGCGCGCCGCCACCCAGGAGTTCCAGATCGACGGCACCTGGGCCGACCCGCGCATCACGCGGCTCGATCGCCGGTCGGCCGTCGACGGCCGCGTCGACGCCGCGAACGAGCCGCCCGCTCCAAGGACCAATTGACATGAAGGTTGCCGCGATCCAGATGGTTTCCGGGGTAGCCGTGCAGGCCAACCTGGATGCCGCCCGCGCCCTGCTCGAGGAAGCGGCCCGCGCCGGCGCGCAGCTGGCCGTGCTGCCCGAGAATTTCTGCCTGATGGGGCACAGCGAGAAGGACAAGCTGGGCGCGCGCGAGCGCTTCGGCGACGGCGCGGTGCAGCGCTTCCTGGCGCAGTCCGCCCGCGAGCTGGGCCTGTGGGTCGCCGGCGGCACCCTGCCGCTGGCCGGCGGCGACGACGCGCATGTGCGCAATACCCTGCTGGTGTACGCGCCAGACGGGACCTGCGCCGCGCGCTACGACAAGATCCACCTGTTCAAGTTCGACAACGGGCGCGAGCACTACGACGAGTCCCGGGTGATCGACCCCGGACGCGAACCGGCGGCCTTCGCGCTGCCGGCCGCCGATGGACGCCATTGGCGCGTCGGCCTGAGCGTGTGCTACGACCTGCGCTTTCCGGAGCTGTACCGCGCGCTGGGCGCCGACGTGCTGCTGGTCCCCAGCGCCTTCACCTACGGGACCGGCCAGGCCCATTGGGAATTGCTGCTGCGCGCGCGCGCCGTCGAGAACCTGGCCTACGTGATCGCGCCGGCCCAGGGCGGCGTGCACGAGAACGGCCGGCGCACCTGGGGCCACACCATGGTGGTGGACCCCTGGGGCAGTGTGCTGGCGCAGCATGCGGATGGGCCCGGCGTGGTCACGGCGCAGCTCGACGCCGAGCGGCAGGCGCGGCTGCGGCTGCAGCTGCCGGCGCTGGAACACCGCGTGCTATGAACCCCGCGCAGGCCGCCGCCCCGGCCCCCGCGCCGTTCGGTCCCGGCCGCATCCCGGCGCTGCGACGCTGGTCGCTGTGGGCGCTGCTGATCGCGCTGGTCGCGGCCCTGCTGGTGACGCTGGTGTGGCTGGCCGGGCGCTACGAGGCCAGCCAGGTGCAGAGCAAGCTGGAACGGGATACGGCCGACGCCCTGGGCGACATCCGCGGGGCCCTCACGCGCAACGTGCAGACGTTGCAGGCGCTGCAGGCCGGCCACCCCTCGCCCGCCAGCTGGAGCGGCGAGGCGGACCGCTTGCTGCGCGAGCACCGCGAATGGGTGCGCATCGAATGGCGCGGCGCGGCGCTGGCCACGCTCGCCGCCGTGGACACGCCGTTCCGCTCGCCGGTGTACGCCCGGCTGGGCCGCGCCAATGCCCAGGCCGACGTGGCG
>JAMPXR010000424.1 GCA_023701085.1 Ramlibacter sp.
GCTCACGACACCCATCGAGATCACGTACTTGAGCGCTTCGTCGACGGTCATCTTCAGTTCGACGCAGTCGCTCTTGCGCAGCATCACGAAATAGCCGCCCGTCGGGTTGGGCGTGGTGGGCACGTAGACGCTGAGATAGTCGCCCACGAGGTACTTGGTGACATCGCCGCCCGGAACGCCGGTGACGAAGCCGATGGTCCAGACTTCGGGCCGGGGCCACTGGATCAGCACGGCGGTGCGAAACGCATTGCCACTCGGGGAAAACAGGGTGTCGGAGACCTGCTTGACGCTGGAATAGATGGAGCGCACGACCGGGATGCGGCTGACCAGGGTGTCGCCCCAGACGACCAGCTTCTTGCCCATGAAGTTGCTCACCACGGCGCCCACCGACAGCAGGATCGCCAGCGTCAGCAGCACGCCGAACCCGGGAATGTGGAAACCGATCAAGCGGTCGGGCTGCCAGGTTTCAGGCAGGATCTGCAGCGTGCGGTCCAGCGTCCCGATGATCCACTGCAAAACGGCGATCGTGATGGCCACCGGCACGACGACCAGCAAGCCGGCCACGAGCCATTTGCGCAAGGCAGCCATCGCGCGCCTCCCGGGCCTAATGGCAGGCGCAGGCGCCGCCACAGCCGCCGTCGGAAGCCGTGGGGGCGTCCGTACGGGCCACGGCGGGACTCCCTTCGGTCTTGGCCGACTCGCCCGTCTTGGCCGGCTCGCCGGTCTTCGCGCCATCGGAGGTCTTTCCGTCGGCGCCGCCGGTCGCCGGCTTGGCGCTGGAGCCGTTCTTGAAGTCGGTGGCGTACCAGCCGGAGCCCTTGAGCTGGAAACCGGCTGCGGTGAGCTGCTTGCCGAAGGAAGCGGCCCCACAGGAGGGGCACACCGTCAGCGGCGCATCCGAGAGCTTCTGCAGCACATCCTTGGCATGGCCGCAGGAGGCGCACTTGTAGGCGTAAATGGGCATGGCGAAAGGAAGGGGATTACTGAGGGTGCAAAGCCCTCAATTATAGGCGGCGGCCCGGATTTAAAGCCCCGGCCGGCGCGAGCGCCTCAGTCGGCGCGCCGGGGCGCCGTGCTTCCTTCGAAGTGGTGCACATGGTCTTTGTGGTCGCGCACCCGCTGGGGCACCAGGGAGCCCACGACCATGCCGGCCAGCGCCGCCAGCAAGCCGGCCAGCTGCTGCGGAAAAGCCTCCGAAAGCGCGGGCGTCGCCAGGAACACGATCCAGGTGCCCAGCCCCAGCACCACGGACGCGAGCGCGCCCTGCGAAGTGGCCTGTTTCCAGTAAAGCCCGAACACCAGTGGAACGAACGCCCCGACCAGCGGCACCTGGTAGGCGCCCGACACCAGCTCGTAGATCGAGGTTCCCTGCATGATGATGGCGTAACTCAGCACGATCCCCGCCAGCACCAGCACCGACAGGCGCATGGCCCTGAGCGTCGCCTTGTCGCTCATGCCGGGGCGCATGTTGCGCAGGATGTTCTCGACGAACGCGGTGCTGGGCGCGAGCAGCGTGGCCGAAGCGGTCGACATGATGGCGGACAGCAGCGCCCCGAAGAAGGCCACCTGCAGCAGCACCGGCATGTGCTGCATCACCAGGGTGGGCAGCACCTTTTGCGGATCGTCCTTGAGCAGGGCCTGGGCGTCCGGGCCCATCACCAGCACGGCCGCGGTGACGACGAACATGGGGATGAGCGCGAAAAGGAAGTACAGGCTGCCGCCGATGACCGGCCCGCGCACCGCCGTTTGCGCGCTGTTGGACGACATGACACGCTGGAACACGTCCTGCTGCGGGATCGAACCGAGCATCATGGTGATGGCGGCGGCGAAAAAGAAGATCCACTCCTTGGTGCCGCCGCTCGGAAAGAACTGGAACTTGCCCTCGCGCGCCGCGTAGTCGAACACCTTGCCGGCGCCGCCGGCCAGGTCGGCCGTGAACCAGGCGACGGCGATCAGGCCCAGTCCGATGACGATCATCTGCACGAAGTCGGTCAACGCGACCGACCACATGCCGCCGAACAGCGTGTAAACCAGCACGACCGACACGCCTATGACCATGCCGGCCGGAACCGAGATCGCGCCCTGCGACAGAATGCTGAACACCAGGCCCAGCGCCGTGACCTGGGCGGCCACCCAGCCCAGATAGCTGAAGATGATCATCACCGAGCAGACGATCTCGATGGTGCGGCCATAGCGCAGGCGGTAGTAATCGCCCAGCGTGATGAGGTTCTTCTGATAAAGCTTGTAGGCGAAGAACAGGCCCACCAGGATCAGGCACATGGACGCGCCGAACGGGTCTTCCACCACCGCGCCCAGGCCGCCGGAGACGAAGCGCGCCGAAACCCCCAGCACGGTTTCGGAACCGAACCAGGTCGCGAACGTCGTCGCGATGACCACCGGCAGGGCCAGGGTGCGGCCGGCGACCGCGTAGTCGGCCGTGTTCCTCACGCGCTTGGCGGCGAACAGGCCGATGGCTATCGACACCAGGAGATAGAGCACGACGAATGTGATCAGCATGAACTCTCCGCAACAATGAACGTTCTTCTATTCGCGCCTTCACCCGCGGCGGATGCGCGCATTATCGGCAATAGCGACCGGCCACCAGGCTTCTAGAAAACCCGCACGCGCACCACGATCTGCATGACGATCAGGCCCAGCGCGAACCCGATGCCGCCCCACACCAGGCCCTGCAGCAGGCGGTTGGTCCTTTTCTGCTCGGCCAGCAGGTCCTGCAGCTCGTGCCGCCCGTCCCAGGCGTGGCTTCGCTTGAGGTACTGGTGCAGCAGCAGCGGCAGGTCCGGCAGCAGCTTCGCATAGCGCGGCGCCTGGTCGCGCAGTTCCTCCAGCATCTTCTGCGGGCCGACCTGCTCCACCATCCATTTCTCGAGGAAGGGTTTCGCGGTGCTCCACAGGTCCAGGTCCGGGTCGAGCTGCCGGCCCAGCCCCTCGATGTTCAGCAACGTCTTCTGCAGCAGGACCAGCTGGGGCTGGATGGCCACGTGGAAGCGGCGCGACATCTGGAACAGGCGCATCAGCAGCAGCCCGAGCGAAATCTCCTTGAGCGGGCGGTCGAAGTAGGGCTCGCAGACCGTGCGCACGGCCGATTCCAGCTCGTCGACCCGGGTGTCCGGCGGCACCCAGCCCGACTCGATGTGCAGCTGCGCCACCCGCTTGTAGTCGCGGCGGAAGAAGGCCGTGAAGTTCTGCGCCAGGTATTCCTTGTCGTATTCGGTGAGGGTGCCGATGATGCCGAAGTCCAGCGACACATAGCGGCCGAA
>JAMPXR010000425.1 GCA_023701085.1 Ramlibacter sp.
CTGCTGATGGCGCTGCCGCTGGTGGCGCGCGACGACGTCGTGATCGAAGTCGCGGGCGAACTGATCTCCAAGCCGTACGTCGAGATCACGCTGAACCTGCTGGCGCGCTTCGGCATCCAGGTGCGGCGCGAAGGCTGGCAACGTTTCGTCATTCCGGCGGGCAGCCGCTACCGGTCACCCGGGCGCATCCACGTGGAAGCCGACGCATCGTCGGCGAGCTATTTCATCGCGCTGGGCGCCATCGGCGCCCATGAACCGGGACAGGCCGTGCGCCTGGCGGGGGTGGGCCTGGACTCCATCCAGGGCGATATCCGCTTCGTGGAGGCCGCCAGGCTCATGGGTGCCGACGTGCGGGGCGGCCCCAACCGGCTGGAGATCGCCCGCGGCGCCTGGCCGCTGAAGGCGCTGGACCTGGACTGCAACCACATGCCGGACGCGGCCATGACGCTGGCCGTGATGGCCCTGTACGCGGACGGTCCCAGCGTGCTGCGCAACATCGCGAGCTGGCGCGTCAAGGAAACCGACCGGCTCGCCGCCATGGCGGCCGAGCTGCGCAAGCTCGGCGCCGGCGTCGACGAAGGCGCCGACTTCATCCGGATCACGCCGCCGGCGCGCTGGCAGGCCGCAAGCATCCGCACCTGGGACGACCATCGCATCGCCATGTGCTTCTCCCTGGCGGCGTTCAACCCGGCCGGGCTGCCGGTGCGGATCGAGGACCCCAAGTGCGTCGCCAAGACCTTCCCTGACTACTTCGAGGCGCTGTTTGCCGTGGCGCGCGCGGCGCCCACGCGCATTCCCGTGATCTGCGTGGACGGCCCGACCGCGTCCGGCAAGGGCACGCTGGCTTCGAAGCTGGCCGGCGCGCTCGGCTACCACTACCTGGATTCGGGCGCCCTGTACCGCATCACGGCCCTGGCGGCCGTCCGGGCCGGCTTGGCGTTGGACGCGCCGCACGAGCCGCGCATCGCCGCGATGGCGCAGGCGCTGCCCGTGCGCTTCCTGGGCGAGCGCGTGCTGCTGGGCGACCAGGATGTGACGGATGCCATCCGTACCGAAGAGGCCGGCATGAACGCCTCGCGGGTGTCCGCGCTGCCCGCGGTGCGCACCGCCCTGGTGGCCCTGCAGCGCGGCTTCCGGCGCCTGCCCGGGCTGGTGGCGGACGGGCGCGACATGGGCACCGTCATCTTCCCGCACGCGCGGCTGAAGGTCTACCTGACGGCGAGCGCGGCCCAGCGCGCGCAGCGGCGGCATAAGCAATTGATTTCAAAGGGTATTTCAACTACAATCGACGGTCTTCGGCAGGACCTGGAGGCGCGCGACGCAAGGGACTCGTCCCGCGCGGTGGCGCCCCTGAAGCCCGCTGAAGACGCCCTGCTGCTGGATAACTCGAGCCAATCGGTTGAAGAATCGGTTGCCCAGGTGCTCCAGTGGTGGGAAAGCAGACAGCCCTTCGGGTCCGCCCGCTAGGCTGTCTGGCGAAGGCAACTGCCTTCGCACACCGGGCCCCCATCGCCCTTCTCGCGCGACAGCGCACCGGCCATGGGGTTCTATCACCAACCCGCGGCGCCTGCCGCAAACAAACCGCCATCCCAGTCATAGAAACAGCCGATACGCGATCCTGCACTGCGGCTGGAAACCTGTGCGATGCGCTTAGGAAACTGAATGTCTGAATCTTTTGCCGCCCTGTTCGAAGAATCGCTGCAGCGCTCCGAGATGCGCGCCGGTGAGGTGATCACCGCCGAAGTGGTGCGTGTCGAACACAATCACGTCGTCGTCAACGCGGGCTTGAAATCCGAGTCCTATATCCCGATCGACGAATTCAAGAACGACAAGGGCGAGATCGAAGTCCAGGCCGGGGACTTCGTGTCGGTGGCCATCGACGCCATCGAGAACGGCTACGGCGACACGATCCTGTCGCGCGACAAGGCCAAGCGCCTGGCGTCCTGGATGGCGCTGGAAAAGGCCCTGGAGTCCGGCGAGTTCGTCACCGGCACCACCAGTGGCAAGGTCAAGGGCGGCCTCACCGTCCTGGTCAACGGCATCCGCGCCTTCCTGCCCGGCTCGCTGATCGACACGCGGCCCATCAAGGACCTGACGCCGTTCGAAAACAAGACCCTGGAATTCAAGGTCATCAAGCTGGACCGCAAGCGCAACAACGTGGTGCTGAGCCGCCGCGCCGTGGTGGAAGCCTCCATGGGCGAAGAGCGCGCCAAGCTGATGGAAACGCTGAAGGAAGGCTCCGTCGTGCGCGGCGTCGTCAAGAACATCACCGAGTACGGGGCGTTCGTCGACCTCGGCGGCATCGACGGCCTGCTGCACATCACCGACATGGCCTGGAGGCGCGTGCGGCACCCCAGCGAGGTGGTGCAGGCCGGCCAGGAGATCACTGCCAAGATCCTCAAGTTCGACACCGAGAAGAACCGTGTGTCGCTGGGCCTCAAGCAGATGGGCGACGATCCGTGGATGGGCGTGAACCGCCGCTACCCGCAGGGCACGCGCATGTTCGGCAAGATCACCAACATCGCCGACTACGGCGCGTTCGTGGAACTGGAGCCCGGCATCGAGGGTCTGGTGCACGTGTCCGAGATGGACTGGACCAACAAGAACGTGGCGCCCGGCAAGATCGTGTCGCTGGGCGACGAGGTCGAGGTCATGGTGCTGGAGATCGACGAGGACAAGCGCCGCATCTCGCTGGGCATGAAGCAGTGCAAGGCCAACCCCTGGCAGGAGTTCGCGCAGAACACCAAGCGCGGCGACCGCGTCAAGGGCCCGATCAAGTCGATCACCGACTTCGGCGTGTTCGTCGGCCTGGCCGCCGGCATCGACGGCCTGGTGCACCTGTCCGACCTGTCCTGGAACGAGCCGGGCGAGCAGGCCGTGCGCAACTACAAGAAGGGCCAGGAAGTCGACGCCATCGTGCTGGCGGTGGACGTGGACCGCGAGCGCATCAGCCTGGGCATCAAGCAGCTGGACGCCGACCCGTTCACCACCTTCGTGTCGGTGCACGACAAGGGCTCGGCCGTCACCGGCAAGGTCAAGAACGTGGACCCCAAGGGCGCCGAGATCGACCTGGGCAACGACATCGTCGGCTACCTGCGCGCCAGCGAAATCTCGCGCGACCGGGTGGAAGATGCCCGCAACGTGCTCAAGGAAGGCGACGAGATCAGCGCCGTGGTCGTCAACATCGACCGCAAGACGCGCAACATCCAGCTCTCGGTCAAGGCCAAGGACATGGCCGACCAGCAGGAGCAGATGGCCAACCTGTCGCAGCAG
>JAMPXR010000426.1 GCA_023701085.1 Ramlibacter sp.
GATGCCCGAACTCTACCGGCAACTGCTCGAACTTCGCGGCCGCCTGGAGTCGCACTACCATGAAGTGCAGGACTTCGAGTTCACGATCGAGAAGGGCACGCTGTACTGCCTGCAGACCCGCAACGGCAAGATGAACGCGCGGGCGATGGTGCGCACCTCCGTGGAGATGCACGCGGAGGGCCTGTTTCCCAGGGAGCGTGCCCTGCTGCGGGTCGAACCCGCGATGCTCGAGCAGCTGCTGGTGCCGCAGCTGTCGCCCGACTTTCACGGCAAATCGCTGGCGCAGGGATTGCCCGCCTCGCCCGGCGCGGCTTCCGGCAAGATCGTGTTCGACGCCGATTCCGCCGAAGCCAAGGGCCTGGCGGGCGAGCGGGTCATCCTGGTGCGCGAGGAAACCAAGCCGGAGGACATCCACGGGTTCTTCCAGGCGCGGGGGATTCTCACCAGCCGCGGGGGCAAGACCTCGCACGCGGCGGTGGTCGCGCGCGGCATGGGCAAGCCCTGCGTCTCCGGCTGCGAGCAGATCGTGATCAACGACAAGGCGCGCAGCGCGACCATCGGCGAGATGACCCTGCATGAAGGCGACGTGATCACGATCGACGGCGGCACGGGGCACGTGTACGCCGGCGAAGTGCCCACCGTGGAGGCCGCGATTTCGGAAGAGATGGTCACGCTGCTGTCATGGGCGGACGAGGTGGCGCGGCTGAAGGTGATGGCCAACGCCGACACGCCCGAGGACGCGCTGCGCGCCCGCAAATTCGGCGCCGGCGGCATCGGCCTGGTGCGCACCGAGCGCATGTTCAACAGCACCGACCGACTGCCGATCGTGCAGGAGATGATCCTGGCCGAGACGCAGGAGGAGCGGCAGGCGGCGCTGGATCGCCTGCTGCCGATCCAGCGCGCCGACTTCAAGGGCATCTTCAAGGCGATGCGCGGGCGGCCCGTGACGGTGCGGCTGCTCGATCCGCCGATGCACGAGTTCCTGCCGTCGGCGGCGCAGCTCGAACTGGAGATCGCGCACCTGCACCAGATGATCGACAGCATCAAGGCGCTGAAAGAGTTGCCCGATACGCTGCGGCTGCTCAACCCGAAGCTCTACCAGCAATACGCCGACGGCCTGACGCGCCTGGTGTCCGGCCTGCACGCCTTCGAGGAGTCGCACCTGGAGGGCGACGTGATCCACCGCAAGGAAACCATCCTCAGGAAGGTGCGCGCGCTCGAGGAGGTCAACCCGATGCTGGGCCACCGGGGGGTGCGCCTGGGCATCAGCTTCCCGGAAATCTATTCGATGCAGATCCGGGCGATCCTCGAGGCGGCGGCGCTGTGCGCCAAGGAGGGCGCCGAAATCTATCCCGAGATCATGGTGCCGCAGGTGGCCACCGTGGAGGAGCTCAAGCGCATCCACAGCTATGTGCAGCGCATCCACAAGGTGGTGGAGCTGACGCACGGCATCAACGTGAAGTTCAAGTTCGGCACCATGATGGAGGTGGTGCGCGCCTGCGTGCGCGCCGGGCGCATGGCCGAAACCGCCGAGTTCTTCTCGTTCGGCACCAACGACCTCACGCAGGCCACGTTCTCGTTCAGCCGCGAGGACGCGGAAAACAAGTTCCTGCCGGCCTACAACGAGACCGGCATCCTGCAGGACAACCCGTTCGAGGTCCTGGACATCAAGGGTGTGGGCCAGCTGATGAAGATGGCCATCTCGAAGGGCCGCGAGACGCGGCCGGACCTCAAGGTGGGGATTTGCGGCGAACATGGCGGAAACCCGGTCTCGATCCATTTCTGCCACCACATCGGCATCACCTATGTGTCGTGCTCCGGTCCGCGCGTGCCGGTGGCGCGGCTGGCGGCGGCCCAGGCCAAGCTGCTCGAGCAGGCGTACGTCGATCCGAGTTGAGCTGAAAGACCACCCCGAAGCGCCTACACGCCCAGAGGCACGCCATGACCATCAAGTCACGCATTCGCACCGTCCCGCACTATCCCAAGCCCGGAGTGATGTTCCGCGACATCACCACGCTGCTGAAGGACCCGGTGGGTTTCCGCATCACCATCACCGAACTGGTCAACCGCTATGCCGGCCAGAAGATCGACAAGGTCGCCGGCATCGAATCGCGCGGCTTCATCGTCGGCGCCGCGCTCGCCTTCCAGCTGGGCCTGGGGTGCGTGCCGATCCGCAAGAAAGGCACACTGCCCGCGCAAACCGTGGGCCATGACTATGAGCTCGAATACGGCACCGACCGGATCGAGATCCATGTGGACGCGATCGATCCGGGCGACCGCGTCCTGCTGGTCGACGACCTGCTGGCCACCGGCGGCACGGCCGAGGCCGCGGTCAAGCTGATCGGGTCCATGGGCGGGAGCATCGTGGAGTGCTGCTTCGTGATCGACCTGCCGGACCTCGGCGGCCGCCAGCGGCTGACGGCGCGCGGCCAGAAGGTGTTCGCGCTGTGCGAGTTCGAGGGGGATTAAGGCCCGCCGGGGACCGGACGGGCCTTCGATTCCTTCAAATAAAGCCGTTGACAGTGCAACTCCTATACGAGCGCGCCGCCATCGGCGGCACAATCATGTTCCGTGAACCACGACGAGCTCGTTGCGAGCAACGCCGCATTGAACGCTCAGGCGTTGCGCACGCGCGAGGGGCTCAGGATCGCGCATCTGACGATCGACAAGCCCAAGACGGAGATCGCGTACCTGCGTCGCATCAAGTTCGGCCGCAGCAGCGAGCAGCTGGAACACGCGGGCCAGCTGCAACCGATGGACGGCGCCACCGGCGCGCCACCTGCGCAGGGCGCCACGAACACGGCACTTGGCGAGCACGGCCTTGCTGCCGACGGCCAGCACAACCTGATCGACCTGCAGCACGAGCGGCGCAAGCGGCGCGCGAGAAAGGCCCACGCGCAGGCCACCGAGGGCGTGCTGCCGGCGCATCTGCCGCGGCGCACGATCATGCACGCACCGCCGGGCCAATACGCCTGCGGCGCCTGTGATGCGCGGCGCGAAATCGGCGCCGACGTGAGCGAACAGCTGGACACGAGCCGGGCAGCTTCCACGTACTTTCGCCACGGCGAGCCACGAGTCGCTCCGCCGGCGTGGGCGAATACGCACTCAATCGCGTTCACGACGGTGTGAACATGATCTACTTCATCTATTTCTTGCGTGGCGCAAATGGTGTGTGGCGTCTCGATTCAATGTGAGAAAACGACTATGCGATTCCGAATACTGCTGGCCTTATTGGTCATTCCTTTGGCGAGCTGCGGCGCGCC
>JAMPXR010000427.1 GCA_023701085.1 Ramlibacter sp.
GAACGGCGAGGAGGCCGACAGGGCGATGAAGTGCGGGATGTAGCGCGACATGCGGTGCAGCATCAGCAAGGCGCTGTCCGCGTCCGGGCAGCCCACGTGCACATGCTGCCCGAAGATGGTGAACTGCTTTGACAGGTAGCCGTACAGTTCGGAGAGCTCGCGAAAACGCGGCTTGTCGTAGATGCGCCGCTCGTGCCATTGCTGGAACGGATGCGTGCCGCCACCGACCACCGCGATGTTGAGCTTGTCGGCGCACTTGACCAGCGCCGCCCGAATTTCCGTCAGTTGCGCCAGCACCTGAGAGGATGATTCGCACACGCCGGTCGAGATCTCGATCATGCTGGACGTCATCTCGGGCACCACCGAGCCGGGCAGCGTGTGGCGCGACATCAGGCGCAGCATTTCAGCCGAGTACGGCGCCAGGTCGTAGTCGTGCGTGTTCACCAGCTGCAGTTCCAGCTCCACGCCCAGCGACAGCGCGGCCGATTGCCGGAACGGCTCCAGGCTGGGCGCGGGCGGCGGCGCCGCCGCCGCGGCGGCAGCTCCCGCGGTGGCAGCACCCGCGGCCCTATCCACGCAACTCTCCCGACTGCGTGATGGGCAGGGCGTCCGGCGGCATCGAGCGGGAGCTTTCGCCCACGCGGTAGATGGCGAAGGTGACGATCGAGGCGCCCAGCACCTCCATCAGCAGGATGGCCGGCAGCGCGATGCTGGCGATGCGCGGCCCCAGCGTGAGGGACGAGGCCATGAACTGCTGGACCAGCAGCAGGGCGACCGACGACATCGGCGACATGGCGCAGCCGGTCCAGAAGGCTTGCCGCCAGCTGGTGCCGCTGCCCCAGTTGGCAGCAGCAACGCCGACCACCTTGGCCACGCCGCGCGCCAGCACCAGGGCGGCCACCAGTCCGGCCACCGCCGGGTTCCAGTCCGCCTTGGCCGCGACCACCGACACCAGCACGAACATCAGCATGGTGAGCAGGGACGCGGCGGTGCCCAACTGGCGCGGCCAGGCCCAGGGACGCGGATTGAGCTGCTTGAGCAGGATGCCGGCCAGCAGGGCCGCCAGCGGCGCCGAGCCGCCGAAGTGCGCCGCCACCGCCACCGCCGCGGTGATCAGCGCGATCAGCAGCATCGAGGTGTTCTCGCTAGTCGGGCTCATCACGCGCAGCGCCAGCCGCAGCGCCAGCGCGAGCAGGCCCGCCACCACGAAGGACATGCCCAGCACCACCATCACGGGAAACACCGTTTCCATCAGGCTGGTGGTGGGCCTGTGCATCACGCCGGCGCGCGCGCTCACCAGCGTCAGCGCGTACAGCGAGCTCAGCGTGGACAGCACCATCGCCCGTTCGGTCACCGGTCCCGAGGCCTGCGTATCCATCATGACGCGCGAGAGCACGGCCGGCGACGCCACCATCGCGATCAGCCCCAGGGCCTCGGCCACCGAGGGCCGCACGCCCATCCAGCGCAGGGCGTAGTACACGAACACCGCCGTGAGCACGGACTCGAGCAGGCTTTGCAGCAGCACCATCGGGTTGTGCCGGAACCAGCGCAAGGCCAGCCGTCCGCCGGCCTCGAACAGCACGACGGAGACCGCCAGTTCCAGCAGGAACAGGGCGATGCCTTGCAGCGGCCAGACGCCTCCGGAGAAGCCGGCCAGTCCGGCCAGCGCACCCGTGAGGGAATAGCCGACGACCTTGGGCAGGCCGACGTGGCGTTGCAGCAGGTGCCCGGCCGCCGCCGCGGCGGCCAGCAGCAGGGACCACTGCACCGTCGGCAGGCCCGCCGAAGGCCGCAGCCAGTCCGCCCAGATGGCCATGATCTCATCCACGTGCGTTCCTCCCGGCGCGCGCTGTACCCTGCCGTGCGCGGCGATCGCTGTAGGACCGGACGCCGACGGCGGCCACGCTCAATGCAGCACGCGGCTCGCGCCGTCATCCAGGACGAAGGCCGGGATTTCCGTCTCGAAACGCGAACCGTCCTCCGCGACGCAGAAGTAGCTGCCGTGCATGGTGCCGGAGGCCGTGCGCAGGCGACAGCCGCTGGTGTACTGGAATGCCTGGCCCGGTTTGAGCAAGGGCTGCTGGCCGATCACGCCCAGACCCTTGACCTCCTCGATGTGGCCCCGCGCATCGGCGATGATCCAGTGACGCGAAATCAGCTGGGCCGGCACTTCACCGGTATTGGTGATGGTGATGGTGTACGCGAAGCTGTACAGGTCCTGCTCCGGCGCGGACTGCTCGGGCAGGTATTGGGGCTGCACTTCGACCTGAAACCGGTATTTCGCCATGCCGGCAATCGTAACCCTTTGCCGATTTGCGAGAATGCCCGGATGACCCTTCGCCATCGTATCGCCCCGTCCCTCCTCTCGGCCGACTTCGCCCGCCTGGGCGAGGAGGTCGCGGCGGTCATCGCCGCCGGGGCCGACTGGATCCACTTCGACGTGATGGACAACCACTATGTGCCCAACCTGACGTTCGGGCCCATGGTCTGCTCTGCCTTGAAGCGGCATGCGGCCACCAGCGCCGGGCAGCCGGTTCCGATCGACGTGCACCTGATGGTGCAGCCGGTGGACGCGCTGGCCCAGGCTTTCGCGCAGGCGGGCGCCGACTACATCAGCTTCCACCCGGACGCATCGGCGCATGTGCACCGCAGCGTGCAGGCGATCAAGGCCAGCGGCTGCAAGGCCGGGCTGGTTTTCAACCCGGCCGCGTCCATGGACGTGCTGGACTGGATGATCGAGGAGATCGACCTCATCCTGATCATGAGCGTGAACCCGGGTTTCGGCGGGCAAGGCTTCATCGACTCGGCCCTGCGCAAGATCGAGCAGGCGCGCCAGCGCATCACTGCTTGCGGCAGGGACATCCGTCTCGAAGTGGACGGCGGTATCAAGACCGACAACATCGCCCGGGTGGCGGCGGCCGGCGCCGATACTTTCGTGGCCGGCAGCGCGATTTTCGGCCAGCCCGACTACAGGCGCGTGATCGACGACATGCGCGCCGCGCTCATGGGCTGAACTTCCTCAACGGGTCGGCGGGATCGTCGCGCAGCTTTTCGTAGGTCTCGTCGAGCACCGGGCCCTTGTCGGTGTCGACCAGGCCGCGCTCTATGTCTTCCCGGGCCGCGCGCGCCATCCGTGGCCCGGACGGCTCGCTCGCCGCCTGGCTGTCGGCGGACTCGTCGCGTTCGTGCGGCAGGCGCGGCGCCCGCTCCCGATCGCCTTGGACCGGTACCGTGTCGCCGCGGCCGGCCGGGCTCCC
>JAMPXR010000428.1 GCA_023701085.1 Ramlibacter sp.
GCCGGCTGCCACAGCCCCAACGGGGCCGGCGTCCCTTCCCAGTTTCCGCGGCTGTCCGGCCAGCATGCCGACTACACAAGCGCCCAACTGCTCGGATTCCGCGACGGCGCGCGCAAGAACAGCCTGGTGATGTCCCAGGTCGCGGCCAAGCTGAACGACCGGGAAATCAAGGCGGTGGCCGACTACATTGCCGGGCTGCGCTGACGCACGCTCGCGTTGCCAGACACCCAGGCGGGCCGCTCTTCGGAGGGCCCGCTTTTTTCTTGGTGCATGGGCATCGTCGAGCCGGCCCCGAACGTTGACATCAGCCCGCCCCTGCTGGCGGTGCAGCGATGGAACCAGGCGGCAGCGGCGAAATCCCAGGTCTGTAAGAATGGCCCTCGGTCCAAGACCAACGGTCAATCCTCGGGGAGAACACATGCTGATCCAGACCCGCCGGGATGGCTTCATCCACCCGGTCGCCAGTGAAATCACGCCGCGCGATGTTTACCTCGGCCGGCGCGACCTGCTCAGGCTGATGGCTTCGGGCGCGGCCGGCGCCGCGCTTGCCTCCTGGGCGTCGCGCGAGGCGCTGGCCCAGGTGCAGCGGCCAGGGAAACTGGCGGCCCTGGCGGGCGGCAAGTCGGCGGTGGCCGGCGCGATCACCATGGAAAAGGTCACCGAGTACAAGGACGCGACGAGCTACAACAATTTTTACGAGTTCGGCACCGACAAGTCCGATCCGGTGAAAAACGCGCACACGCTCAAGACCAGCCCCTGGACGGTGGAGGTCGAGGGCCTGGTGAAAAATCCCGCTAAATATGCACTGGACGACCTGCTCAAGCTCGGCGCGCAGGAAGAGCGGATCTATCGGCTGCGCTGCGTGGAAGGCTGGTCCATGGTGATCCCCTGGGTCGGCTATTCGCTGTCCAGGCTGATCGAGAAGGTCGAGCCGCTGGGCAACGCGAAGTTCGTGGAATTCGTCACCCTGGCCGATCCCAAGACCATGCCCTATGTGACTTCGAGGGTCCTGGACTGGCCTTATGTGGAAGGCCTGCGCATGGACGAGGCCATGCATCCGCTCACGCTGCTGGCGTTCGGCATGTACGGCGAGGTGCTGCCCAACCAGAACGGTGCGCCGCTGCGGCTGGTGGTGCCCTGGAAGTATGGCTTCAAGAGCGGCAAGAGTCTGGTGCGAATCCGCTTCACCGACCGCGAGCCGAAGACCGCATGGAACAAGGCGGCCGCCAATGAGTACGGCTTTTATTCCAACGTGAACCCGAACGTGGACCATCCGCGCTGGTCGCAGGCCACGGAGCGGCGCATCGGCGAGGACGGGCTGTTCGCCAAGAAGCGCAAGACCCTGATGTTCAACGGCTACGAGCAGCAGGTCGGGCAGCTGTATGCGGGCATGGACCTGAAGAAGAATTACTGATGGCCGCTTCAGGGACCTGGCGCAAGCGGGTGGCCGGCGCGCTCTTGCACCCGGCGGCCAAACCGCTGGTGTTCGTGCTCGCCCTGCTGCCCTTTGCCTGGCTGCTGTATGGCGCGATCGCGGACAAGCTGGGCGCCAACCCCGCGGAATACCTGAGCCGCTCCACCGGGGACTGGACGCTGCGCTTTCTGTGCATCACGCTGGCCGTGACGCCGCTGCGGGTGATCACGGGCACGCCCGCGCTCGCGCGCTTTCGCCGCATGACGGGCCTGTTCGTCTACTTCTACGTCGTGCTTCACTTCCTGAGCTACAGCTGGTTCGACATGGGCTTCGACCCCGTCGAGATCGCCAAGGACATCGCCAAACGGCCCTTCATCCTGGTGGGCTTTTGCGCCTTTCTCCTGCTGACACCGCTGGCCGCCACCTCGTTCAATCGGGCGGTGAAGGCACTGGGCGCCGCGCGCTGGCAGATGCTGCACAAGCTGGTCTACGCGATTGCCGGGCTGGGCATCCTGCATTTCTTCTGGATGCGCGCCGGCAAGAACGATTTTGGCGAGGTGGCGGTGTATGGCGTGATCGTGTTCGCGCTGCTGGGCTGGCGCGCGGCCCAGCACCTTCACAAGAGGCGTCTGCCGCCGGTGCTGGCCGCGGCACCGTTGCGCCGCGGGCCGGGCTGAGGCCCGGTTCGCCCCTTCAGGGCAGCAGCCGTTCCGACCGCATCTGGTCGAGCGCCGATTCGCGTTCGCGGATCAGGTGAACGCTGTCGCCGTCCACCAGCACTTCGGCGGCGCGGCCGCGCGTGTTGTAGTTGCTGGCCATGCTCATGCAGTAGGCGCCTGCGGACAGCACGGCGAGGAAGTCGCCCGGGTGCACGGCCAGTGCCCGGTCGCGCCCGATCCAGTCGCCGCTTTCGCACACCGGCCCGACCACGTCATAGACCTGCTGCGCGGTTCCCCGGTGTCCGGCCAGCGGGACGATGGCGTGGTAGGCCTGGTACATGGCGGGCCGCGGCAGGTCGTTCATGGCCGCGTCGACGATGCAGAAGTTCTTTTGCTCCCCGGGCTTGAGGTACAGCACTTCGGTTACGCACAGCCCCGCGTTGCCCACGAGCGAGCGGCCGGGCTCGACCATGAACTGCCGGTCGCCGAAGCCGCGCGCGTCGATCCTGGCCAACAGCTTTTGCCACAGGGCATCCGCCGCCGGGGGCTGATCGCCGTTGTAGTTGATGCCCAGGCCGCCGCCGAAGTCGATGTGGTGGACAGGGATGCCGGCCGCCTCGATGGCCTGCACCAGGTCCAGCACGCGGTCCATCGCGTCCAGGTAGGGCGCCTCGTCCGTGATCTGCGAGCCGATGTGGCAATCGATGCCGGCGACGCGCAGGCCCGGCAGGCCGGCGGCGCGCCGGTAAGCGGCCAGCGTGCGCGCATGCGCGATGCCGAACTTGTTGCCCTTCAGGCCCGTGGAGATGTACGGATGGGTCTTCGGGTCCACGTCCGGATTCACCCGGATGCTCACCGGGGCGGTCCTGCCGCAGGCCAGCGCCACTTCGTTGAGCACCTCGAGTTCCGCTTCGCTCTCCACGTTGAAGCAGCCGACCCCGGCTTCCAGCGCGCGGCGCATCTCGGCGCGCGTCTTGCCCACGCCGGAAAAAAGTATGTCCGCGCCGGCGGCCCCGGCGGCCAGCGCGCGCTCGAGTTCGCCGCCGGAGACGATGTCGAAACCGCATCCGGCGCGGGCGAAGACCTGGAGCACGCCCAGCGACGAGTTCGCCTTCATCGCGTAGCAGATCCTGGCCTTGCGGCCGGCGAAGCCGCGGCGGTAGGC
>JAMPXR010000429.1 GCA_023701085.1 Ramlibacter sp.
GTTCCAGGCGATCCTGCCGCTGCGCGGCAAGATCCTGAACGTGGAGAAGGCGCGCTACGAGAAGCTGCTCACCAGCAACGAGATCCTGACGCTGATCACCGCGCTGGGCACCGGCATCGGCAAGGCCGGCAATGGCAACGGCAATGGCAGCCACGGCGCCGACGACTTCGACGTGGCCAAGCTGCGCTACCACCGCATCATCATCATGACCGACGCCGACGTGGACGGCGCCCACATCCGCACGCTGCTGCTGACCTTCTTCTACCGCCAGATGCCCGAGCTGGTGGAGCGCGGCCACATCTACATCGCGCAGCCGCCGCTGTACAAGGTCAAGTCCGGCAAGGAAGAGTTGTACCTGAAAGACGGCGTCGAGCTGGACAAGTATCTGCTGCGCATTGCCATGAGCGGCGCGGCGGTGCACACCGGCGGCCCGAACGGTATCGTGATCGACGGCGATCGGCTGACCGAATTCGCGCGCAAGCACCAGGCCGCCGAGGCGGTGATCAGCCGCCTGTCGAACTTCATGGACGCCGAGGCGCTGCGCGCTGTCGCCGACGGCGTGCGCCTGAACCTGGACACCGTGCCGGACGCCGAAGCCTCGGCCGTGGCGCTGCAGGCCCGGCTGCAGGAGATCGACAAGGCCACCAATGCCGCCCCGGCCGAAGTGGCGGGCGAATTCGACGTGCGCAGCGACAAGCCGGTGCTGCGCATCAGCCGCCGCCATCACGGCAACATCAAGAGCAGCGTCATCACCCAGGACTTCGTGCACGGCGCCGACTACGCCGCCCTGGCCGAAGCCGCCGATACCTTCCGTGGCCTGTTGCAGGACGGAGCGAAGGTCGTGCGCGGCGAAGGTGAAAAGGCCAAGGAGGAACCGGTCACCGACTTCCGCCAGGCCATGCGCTGGCTGCTCGGCGAGGCCGAGCGCACCACCAGCCGCCAGCGCTACAAGGGCCTGGGCGAAATGAACCCCGAGCAACTCTGGGAAACCACCATGGACCCGCAGGTGCGCCGGCTACTGCGCGTGCAGATCGACGACGCGATCGAGGCCGACCGCGTGTTCACGATGCTGATGGGGGATGAAGTCGAGCCGCGCAGGGACTTTATTGAGACTAATGCGTTGAGGGCGGCGAATATCGACGTTTAGCGCGCAACCAACTGCCGTTGCTCGCGCAAGGAGCCCCATGGACAGAGCCTGGCTCGCCCAATACCCGCCCGGCGTTCCCGACGACATCGACACTTCGCGATTCGCATCGTTGAAGGACATGCTGACCGCGAGTTGCGCGCGCTTTGCCGACCTGCCGGCCTACAAGTCGATGGGCGCGGTATTGACCTTCCGCCAGCTCGACGACGCGAGCCGCGCCTTCGCGGCCTGGTTGCAGAAAGTCGCGGGCCTCAAGCGCGGCGACCGCGTCGCGCTCATGATGCCCAACCTGCTGCAGTACCCGGTGGCGCTGTTCGGCACATTGCGTGCGGGCATGGTTGTGGTCAACGTCAATCCGCTCTACACGCCAAGAGAACTCCAGCACCAGCTCAACGATGCCGGCGCCAACGCCATCGTCGTGCTGGAGAACTTTGCCCATACGCTGCAGCAGGTGATCGCGTCGACGCAGGTGCGGACGGTCGTCACGACCCAGGTGGGCGACCTGTTGCCAATATTCAAGCGCCTGCTGACCAACGCCGTGGTCAAGCACGTGAAGAAGATGGTGCCGCCTTGGCAACTGGCGAATGCGGTGGCGTTCAACAGCGCGCTGGCGGCCGGCCGCGCGGAAGTGGCCGACGAAGTGACGCTCACGCATGACGACACGGCGTTCCTGCAATACACGGGCGGCACCACCGGCGTGGCGAAAGGCGCGATGCTCACCCACGGCAACATGGTCGCCAACGTGCTCCAGGTGGGCGCGTGGATGTCGCCCAACCTGTTTGAGGGCAAGGAGACACTGGTCATTCCGCTGCCGCTGTACCACGTGTTCGCGCTGACGGGCGCTTTGTCCTTCTTCAGCATGGGGCAGCAGGTGGTGCTCGTCCCCAACCCGCGGGACATGCCCGCTTTCCTCAAGACCCTGAAGCAAACGCCGTTCACGGCGATCATCGGCGTCAACACGCTGTTCCGCGCGCTGCTCGACGCGCCCGGGTTTGCCGATGTCGACTTGAAACCCCTGAAGCTGGCGGTGGCCGGCGGCATGGCCGTGCAGCATGTGGTGGCGCATCGCTGGCGCGAGCGCGCCGGCGTTCCGCTGGTGGAAGGGTATGGCCTGACCGAGAGCGCACCGGTGGCGATCGCCAACCCGGTCACCGTCCAGGAATGGAGCGGCCAGATCGGCGTGCCGGTGCCGAGCACCGAGGCGGCCATCCTCGACGACGATGGCGCGCCGGTGCCGCAAGGCCAGGTGGGCGAGATCTGCCTGCGCGGGCCGCAGATCATGAAGGGCTACTGGAACCGGCCCGAAGAGACCGCCCAGGTGTTCACGGCCGACGGCTGGCTGCGCACTGGCGACATGGGCGTGATCGACGAGCACGGCAGCATCCGCATCACGGACCGCAAGAAGGACATGATCGTGGTGTCGGGCTTCAAGGTGTTTCCCAACGAGATCGAGGACGTCCTGACGATGCTCCCGGGCGTGCTGGAGGCCGGCGCGATCGGTGTGCCCGACGCGCGCTCGGGCGAGGCCGTCAAGGCGGTGGTGGTGCGAAACGACACGGCCCTGACCGAGGAAGAAGTGCTTGCCCACTGCAAGCAGCACCTGACCGGCTACAAGATGCCGCGCATCATCGAGTTCCGCACCGAGCCGCTACCGAAGACGGCTATCGGGAAGATATTGCGGCGGGAGTTGCGGGACAAGGCCGGTTGATGTCGACTGCGGCAAGATTCCCCTGGGGCCGAAGCCGACGCGCCGCGCCCGCGCGCGGGACAAGGGCCTGGGCGAGATGAACCCGCAGCAACTGTGGGAGACGACGATGGACCCGCAGGTGCGCCGGCTGTTGAAGGTGCAGATCGACGACGCGATCGAGGCGGACTGCGTGTTCACGATGCTGATGGGGGATGAGGTGGAGCCGCGGCGGGATTTTATTGAGACTAAGGAAAGTCTGAACAAGTCCACCGATCATGCCTTGGCGCGTTGAATCTGGCAAAGGAGCGGTGGCGATGGGTCAAATGAGTTTTGCGGACGCGGAGTACGCGGGCAAGAGGAAGAAGACGCGGCGCGAGGTCTTCCTCGAAGAGA
>JAMPXR010000430.1 GCA_023701085.1 Ramlibacter sp.
CGGCGACGTCTTCGGCGGCTGGGTGATGGCCCAGGTGGACCTGGCCGGCGCGGTGCTGCCCGCGCGCCACGCCAACGGCCGTATGGCGACCGTGGCCGTCAACGAATTCGTGTTCAAGCAGCCGGTGCGCGTGGGCGACATCCTTTCGTTCTTTTCCGGGGTCACGCGCATAGGCCGCACCTCGATCACCGTGAAGGTCGAGGTCTATGCCGAGCGCTTCGGCACGCAGGGCCGCTACCTCAAGGTGACGGAGGCGACGGTCACCTATGTGGCGATCGACGAGGCCGGACAGCCGCGGCCGCTGCCCAAGATCGATCTCGCCGCCAGGCGCTGAACAGCAGCCGCGACGGGCCCATGGGGCCTCGCGAGCCTGCCGCACCCGCCGCGCCCCGGCCTGCGGGCCCCCTCCGGCGCACAAATGCCCGTGGGCGCCATGGACGGTGCGCGTCGGTCCACTTGGCGACACGGATTCGGGCCAACCCTGTACCTGCTGCGGCCTCCGCGAAGATATAACCGGGCAACTTCCGGAGAGACGGTGCAATTCATCCAACTCGTGATCAGCGGCATTTCCCAGGGGTGTATCTACGGGCTGATCGCGCTGGGCTTCGTGCTCATCTACAAGGCGACCGAAACCGTCAGCTTCGCGCAGGGCGAGCTCATGATGCTGGGCGCCTTCGGCGGCCTGGCCGCCATGACCTTTCTGGAGTTTCCGTTCTGGCTGGCCGTGATCAGCTCCGTGGCGGCGATGGCGCTGTTCGGCGCGCTGCTGGAACGCGTGGTGATCCGCCCCATCCTGGGGCAGCCGGCCTTCTCTATCGTGATGCTCACCATCGGCATCGGCTACGTGGGCCGCGGCCTCATCACCATGATCCCGGGCATCGGCACCGAAACCCACACGCTGCCGGTGCCCTACAAGGACGCGATCTGGAACGTCGGCGGCGACGCGGCCGGGCAAGGCGCGCTGGTGCTGAACATCGAGCAGATGGTGGTGATCGGCGCCACGGCCCTGCTGTGCCTGCTGCTGTTCGCGATGTTCCGCTACAGCAAGGTGGGCATCGCGATGCAGGCGTCGTCGCAGAACCAGTTGGCCGCCTACTACATGGGCATTCCGGTCAAGCGGCTCAACGGCCTGGTGTGGGGTCTGGCGTCGGCCGTGGCCGCGTGCGCGGGCCTGCTGCTCGCCCCCATCACCTTCGTGCACGCCAACATGGGCTTCATCGGACTGAAGGCCTTCCCCGCGGCGGTGGTCGGCGGCTTCGGCAGCCTGCCCGGCGCGATCGTGGGCGGCCTGATCATCGGCATCGTCGAATCGCTCTCGGGCTTTTACCTGCCGCAGGGCTTCAAGGACGTCGCCGCCTACGTGGTCGTGCTGCTCATGCTCATGGTCAAACCCAACGGGCTGTTCGGCGAGACGGCGAGAAAGAAAGTATGAAACCTTGCGGGACAGGCCAAGATGGCGCAGCCATTTGCTCTGTCCCCAACAAATTAGAACCTTGCGGGACAGATCTTTAGCCCTGTCCACAACCGATCAAGATGCGCTTCATCTTCAAGACCGACTACGACCAGGACATCCGGCTCGCCAAGCATGGCGGACATGTCTTCTGGTACACGGCGCTGGCGCTGGTGCTCGCCGCGGCGCCCTGGCTGTTCGCCGAATACTGGCTGGCGCAGCTGACCTTCGTGCTGATTTATTCGATCGTGGGGCTCGGCCTGATGCTGCTGGCGGGTTTCACCGGCCTGTTCTCGATCGGCCATGCCGCCTTTCTCGGCGTGGGCGCCTACACGCAGGCGGTGTTCGTCAACATGGGCGCGCCCTTTCCCGTCGCGCTGGCGCTGGCCGGTCTGCTGTCGGCCGCCGTCGGTGTGGTGGTCGGCCTGCCCGCGCTGCGCGTCAAAGGCATCTACCTGGGCATCGCCACGCTGGCCTTCGGCTTCATCGTCGAGGAAGTGCTGGCGCGCTGGGAGTCCGTCACTGGCGGCAATTCCGGCATCCACGTCAAGCAGCCCGACCTGTTCGGCCTGAAGGTGGACTCGGCCACGGGCTTCTATTACCTGTGCCTGGTGATCACCGTCGTTTCCACCCTGGCCATCCTGAACCTGCTGCGCTCGTCCACCGGGCGGGCCTTCGTGGCCATCCGCGACTCGGAAATCTCCGCGCAAAGCATGGGCATCCACCTGGCGCGCTACAAGACGCTGTCGTTCGCGCTCTCGGCGGCGCTGGCGGGCGTGGGCGGCGCGCTGTACGCGCACAAGCTCAGCTTCATCTCGCCCGACCAGTTCAACATCCTGCAGTCGATCGACCTGCTGCTGATGGTGGTGATCGGCGGCCTGGGCTCTGTGCACGGCGCGTTCCTGGGCGCGATCTTCCTCATCTCCATGCCGCAGGTGATCGCCCTGACCAAGGACTACCTGCCGCCCGTGGTCGGACAGGCGCCCGGCCTGCAAGGCCTGGTGTACGGCACGGTGCTGATCGCCTTCGTGCTGTTCGAGCCGCTGGGCCTGTACGGGCGCTGGCTGAAGGTGCGCACCTACCTGCAGCTCTTCCCCTTCTACCGCAAGGGCCTGTTCAAGCGGCAGAAGTCCTTCCAGAAATCGGACCGGTTGAGATGAAAGATAGCTGTATCGGGGTGGGTCAAGGCGGCGCGGCACTCTGCGTAGCTCATGTCCCCCGGCGCCGGGAGGGCGCCTCCTCCTTGACTTCGCCACGCAGAGTGCCGCACCGCCTTGCCCTGGGAGCATGTTCGTTGTTCGGCGATGGCGTGCCCATGCCGCGCCAGGCCAAGGATGGCGGGTGGCCGACGCAGGGAGGTCAAGGAGGAGGCGCCTCCCGCGCCGGGGGACACGAGCTGCGTCGGCCACCCGCCGTCCTTGGCCTGCCCACAGGAGGGTTTGAGTACAAGTGAATCCCGACATATTGCTCTCCGCGAAGAACCTGAGCGTGCGCTTCGGCGGCGTGCTGGCCGTCAACAACGTCAGCTTCGATGTCAAGCCGGGCGAGGTGTTCACGCTGATCGGCCCCAACGGCGCGGGCAAGACCACGGTCTTCAACCTGATCAGCCGCATCTACACGCCGACCGCCGGCAGCATCGAGTACCAGGGACGGGCGCTCACCGAGCAGCCGCCGCACCGGATCGCCTCGCTGGGCATCGCGCGCACCTTCCAGAACATCGAGCTGTTCGAACACGCCACCGTGCTGCACAACCTGCTGATCGGGCGGCACACCC
>JAMPXR010000431.1 GCA_023701085.1 Ramlibacter sp.
CAGCTCGTGAAGGCGCCGCGCGACGGACAGAACTCGCTGTGCGCGAGCTGCCATAAGGTCGACCTGAAGCAGCACACGACGAAGGCGGTGGGCGAACCTCATGCCCAGAAGATCGCCTGTGTCGATTGCCATATGCCCAAGACCATGCAGACGGGCGCAGGCATGGGCAAGGGAATTGCCGGCGCCGACGGCAAGAACTACTGGATGAACGACATCACCGGCCACCTGTTCAGCGTTCCGCGACTGGCGAACAAGGCTGTCAAGGGCGTCGAGGCGGGCAAGGCGATGCCCACGCCCTACACCAATGCCTGCGGCAACAGCTGCCACAAGGCCGAGAAGATGTAGGGGAACGTTCCCTTCGCCCCAAGTTGCGGCTAGACGTGAGGGCTGCCTGAAATCAGGCAGCCCTTTTCTCAGCCGCTTCGCCGACGCGCCCTCGGCGAACCAGACGCCCAGGCAAGCCGTCAGCCAATCCGCACCGGCACGAAGATCTTGTCCTCGCCGCGCTGGATCAGCAGCGCCACCGATTTGTCGGACTTGGCGACCAGCGACTTCACCTGATCCACGCTCCGGGCCGGCGTGCCGTTGACCGCCAGCACCACGTCACCCGGTTCCACGCCCGCGCGCGCCGCCGCCCCGCTCGCCTGCTGCACCAGCAGACCCTCGGACACACCGGCCTGGCGCTTTTCACCTTCTTGCAGCGGCCGCAGCGCCAGTCCCAGCTTGCCCTCGCCCGCGGCCGACTCGGGCCGGTTGTCGGACTTCGCCGCTTCCTTGGCGCTCGCCAGTTGCGCCGTCACGTCGACCTTGTGGCCCTGGCGCCAGACTTCCATCTGCAGGCGCTGGCCCGGTGTCGACAGCACCACGATGGCGGGCAGGTCGCCCGACGCCACGATGGGCTGCCCGTTGGCGCGGCGAATCACGTCGCCCGGCTGCAGGCCCGCCTTGTCGGCCGGCCCGTCCTTCTCGACGCTGGCGACCAGCGCACCCTCGGGCCGGTCCAGCTTGAAGGAGTCGGCCAGCGTCTGGTTGACTTCCTGCACCGTCACGCCCAGCCGCGCGTGCTGCACCTTGCCGGTCGCCACGATCTGCTCCTTGACGCGCGTGGCGACGTCGATCGGGATCGCGAACGACACGCCTTGGTAGCCGCCCGACTGGCTGTAGATCTGCGAGTTCATGCCGACCACTTCGCCGCGCGCATTGAACAGCGGGCCGCCGGAATTGCCGGGGTTCACCGCGACGTCGGTCTGGATGAACGGCACGGCGCTGTCGTCCGGCAGCGAACGGCCCTTCGCGCTCACGATGCCGGCGGTCACGGTATTTTCGAAACCGAAGGGTGAACCGATCGCCAGCACCCATTCCCCGGGGCGCAGATCCTTGGGATGGCCCAGGGTCACCACGGGCAGGTTCCTGGCTTCGATCTTCAGCACGGCCACATCCGTCTTCGGGTCGTTGCCCAGCACCTTGGCGCGGAATTCACGCCGATCGGTGAGCTTGACCATCACCTCGTTGGCGTCCTTCACCACGTGCGCGTTGGTCAGGATGATGCCATCGGGGCTGATGATGAAGCCCGAACCCATGCCGCGCACGGGCACTTCGCGCGGCGTGATGCGCCCGGGCCCCTGCTGGAAGCGGCGGAAGAATTCGAACGGATCGGAGAGCGCCTCCGGATCGACCCCCATGACCTTGCGCGAGCCCGTGACGCTCAGGTTGACCACGGCCGGGCCATAGCGCTGGGTGATCAGCGCGAAGTCGGGGAACGTGGGATTCGTGATGACGGTGGGTCCGGCGGATCCGGTGGCCGCGGCCGTGGCCGGTGGCGCCATCACCGCCGGCGCCGCGGCCTCGGCACGGCTGTGCCACATTTCCACACCAGCGCCGCCAATCGCGCCGGCGCCCAGCAGCGCCAACACCAGCGGCGCCGCTTTCAGTTGAGCTCGTGTCATGCTGATAGCTCCTGAAAAATGAAATCAATTTTGAGATGGGGTCGCCCCCAGCGGGTACAAGTTCAACGGCCCGCCGCCGCGGCCGGTTTACCGGATGCTCGCGAAAGCACGGGGTGTGCGCCATGAAACAGGCTCTGTCGGAAATGGCCTACGGGAAATCGGCTGCGCAGCCTGCATAGTCTGAGCATTTGCGTTCAAGCTCATCGCGCGTGCCGTGTCCGCGCCATCCGACGACATGACCGTCAAGTTCACAGCCGCGCTGGTTGCCAGTCTCCTGCTGCGCTGCGCGCTCGCAGCGGCACAGCCGCCGCTGCCGCCCGCGACGACCGAAGGCGCGGTGGCCGAGGCGCCGGCGGGCCCTTCCTTCGACATCGACATCCAGGCCCCCGCCCCCGTGCGCTCCCTGCTGGAGCGCCACCTGGAGTTGTACCGCTACCGCGAGGTCGCCGATCTCGACGACGCGGAGCTCGCCCGGCTGATCGGCATGGCCGAACGCGAGGTGCGCGAGCTGGTCGGCACGCTGGGTTACTTCGGCCCGAAGGTGCTCGTGGTACGCGAGCCGGGCAGCGCCGCGCGGCCGTCCATCGTGATCGCGGTCGACCCGGGCGACGTCACGCGGGTGGGCGACGTGGCGATCAGCTTCGAGGGCGACATCGCCGCGAGCACCGATGCCGATGCCGCGATGCAGCGCGAAGCCATCCGCGGCGGCTGGCGCCTGCCCGCGGGGCACGCCTTCACGCAGTCGGGATGGGACGATGCCAAATCGCAGGCGGTCCAGCAACTGGTGGCGCGCCGCTATCCCGCCGGGCGGATCGACTACAGTCTGGCCGACATCGATGCACCCACCGCGCGGGCCCGCCTGGGCCTGCGCCTGCACTCGGGCCCGCTGTTCCGGCTCGGCGAAATGCAGGTGAGCGGGGCGCAACGCTACGACCCCCTCCTGGTGCCCCGCCTCGCGCGCCTGCCCGCCGGCTCGATCTACGACCGCGAGCGCATCCTGCAGGCGCAGCTGCGGATCGCCAGCAGCGGCTATTACGACTCGGCCTTCATCCTGGTCGATCCGGAAGGCGACCCCAGGGCCGCGCCGGTGCAGGTGACGGTGCGCGAGGCGCCGTTGCAGAAGGTCGTGCTGGGCGTGGGCTTCACCACCGACAGCGGGCCGCGCGCCTCCATCGAACACACCCACAACCGGCTGCCGCCGCTGGGCTGGCGCGCCGTGACCAAGCTGCAGATCGACCGCAAGACGCCGTTCGTGCAGACCGAATGGACGGCG
>JAMPXR010000432.1 GCA_023701085.1 Ramlibacter sp.
AAACTGAGCATCAGCGACAGGGAATCGCGCACCGATGCGTCGTCATCGACGATGAAGACGGTCTCACGATGGGCGCTGGTCTGCGCTGGCGTCATGGTCGTCAATGGGGATGGAGAAGAAGAAGTGCCCGCCCGGTCCGGTCTCTGCCCACAGTTTGCCACCATGGGCTTCCACGATGGCGCGGCAGATGCTCAAGCCCACGCCCAACCCGCCCGGCTTGCCCGACGGCGCCGCGTCGAACAGGCCATGCATCCGGCCCGGTTCCACGCCCGGGCCGCTGTCGTGCACCGCGACCAGCACGCCTTCGCGATCGAGGCTGGCACGCACCCGCACCCGCTTGTCCCCCGGCGCGGCGGCCGCCGCCTCGATCGCGTTGGCCAGGAGGTTGCGCAGGACCACGGCGATCTGGAGCGGATCCACCCACACCGGCGGCAGTCCCGGCGCGAGCTCACTGGTCACCACCACGCCGAGCCGACCGGCGAAGGCCGCGTGCGCCTGCACGGCTTCGTGGACCGCCGCCTCGGCGGGCACCCGTTCCAGGGAAGTGGCGCCGCGCTTGAAGAAGTCGCGCAGCCGCTTGACCACCTCGCCCGCGCGCTGGGCCTCGCCGGCGACGCGCTGCATGATGTCGGACAGCTGTTCGCGCCGGCCGGCGTCCAGGGGTTGCGCGCCGGCCGACAGGCTGCGGAATGCGTGCGCATAGTTGTTCAAGGCCGTCAGCGGTTGGCTCAGCTCGTGCGCCAGGGCCGCCGCCATCTGGCCGGCGGCGGCAAAGCGCAGGCTGCTGCGCAGCTCCGCGGCGGCACGCGCGCGTTCATCGACCAAGACGCCGATCAGCAGCGCCGTCAGGGTGGACGCCGCCATCAGGGCCTGGAGTTCGAACACCGCGAGGTCGTGGTGCAGCGCCAGCTGCACCGCGGCGATCAGCCCCAGCTGCGTGACGAACGAGGACAACACCGCGCCCGCCACGCCGAACAGCGCCGCCGACCACACGACCGGCAGCAACAACAGGTAGAAGAACTTGAAGTAGTCCTGCTCTCCGCGCCCGAAGACAATCCACAGGCACAGGACGGTCAGCCCCGCGGCCAGCCACCACGGCGCGCTGCCCAGGGTGGACACCAGCGCCGCGCGGCGCGGCCGGTCCATCAGGATCAGCAGGATGGGCAGCGTCACGACATGCCCGACCCCGTCGCCGACCCAGTACCTGGCGATCGCGCCCTGCACCGACCCGTCGGGCCCGAAGCCGGTGGCCGAAAACGCCAGCACGTACAGGCCGGCGCTCACCAGCGATCCCGCGGCGACGATCAGCGCGAACCAGGCCAGCTCCTTGCGCGTGGCGAACGGTTGCGACAGATCCATGCGTCGCGCGATGGCCTGCGCGATCGCGGCATAGGTCAGGCTCAAGGCCACCGTTGCCGTGAGCGCGGCAAGCCAGTTGTCGGGAGCGCCACGCACCACCAGTTCCGCGGCGACCAATCCTGCCCAGACCAGCCAGAGCCAGCGCCGGCTCCACAGCAGCAAGGCGACCGCGAGCGCCGGCTGCGGGTTCCAGGGCGTGATGTTGAGCCCCTGCAGCGGCCTGATGTAGCTGGCCCAGTCGAGGATGATGAACGCGACGAGGTACACCAGCGCGAACACCCAGGCGGCCCGGCCATGGCCGGGCGCCGGGATCGCGGATCTTCGCTCCGCCATCCCTACAGCACCAGCAAGGCCCGAAAATCGTTGACGTTGGTGTGCGTCGGGCCGGTGACGACCAGGTCGTCGAGCTGGCGGAAGAAGCTGTAGGCGTCGTTGCGGTCCAGGTAGCGACCGATCTTCATCCCCAGCGACAGTGCCCGCGAAAGCGTTTCGGGCGCGACGAACGCGCCCGCGTTGTCCTCGATGCCGTCGATGCCGTCGGTATCCGCCGCCAGCCCCCAGACGCCGGCCTGGCCCTGCAGCGCCTGTGCCAGGCCCAGGCAGAATTCACCGGCCCGCCCGCCGCGGCCCGGCGCGGCGCCCGGCTTTCTCAGGGTGACGGTGGTTTCGCCGCCCGACAGGATCACGCAGGGCTTGCCAAACGGCTGGCCGCGCTGCGCCACGGCGCGCGCCAGCGCCCCATGGACCTTGCCGACTTCGCGTGATTCGCCTTCGATCGCGTCGCCCAGGATGTGGGCTTCCAGCCCCGCCGCGCGCGCGACCCGCGCCGCCGCATCCAGCGACTGCCACGGCGTCGCGATCAGGTGGACCTCGTGGCCGGCGAAGAGGGCGTCGCCCGGCTTGGGCGTCTCGATCGCCCCCTGCTCCAGCAGGCTCATGATCGCGCCGGGCACCTCGATGCCGTAGCGCTGCAGGATATCCACCGCCTCGGCGCAGCTGGTCGCGTCCGCAACCGTCGGCCCGCTGGCGATGGTGGACGGATCGTCCCCCGGCACGTCGCTGATCGCCAGCGTGACGACCCGGGCCGGCGCGCAGGCCGCCGCCAGCCGCCCGCCCTTGATGCGCGAGAGATGCTTGCGCACGCAATTCATCTCGGCGATGCCGGCGCCCGAATCCAGCAGCGCCTGGTTGATGCGCTGCTTGTCCTCCAGGGTCAGGCCTTCGGCCGGCAGCGTGAGCAGCGCCGAGCCGCCGCCGGAGATCAGGCACAGCACCAGGTCGTCCCGCGTCAGCCCGTGCGCCAGGGCCAGCATGCGCTGCGCCGCGACCAGCCCGGCGCTGTCGGGCACGGGGTGCGAGGCCTCGACGATCTCGATGCGCTGCTTCAGCCCCTGCGGCCGCGGCGGGACATGCCCATACCGCGTCACGACAAGGCCCTGCAGCGGCGCAGCGGCGGGCCACAGGGCTTCCACGGCATGGGCCATGGCACCGCCCGCCTTGCCGGCCCCGAGCACCACGGTGCGGCCGCTGGGCGGCGCCGGCAGGACGGCGGCCATGTTGCCCAGGGGCAAGGCGCGCTCCACCGCCGTCTGGAAAAGGTGCAGCAGGAAGCGGTGGGGTTCGGTGGCGGGATCGGGCGCTTTCATTCGACGGTCTCCAGCCCGGATTGTGACCTCGTGGCGCCGCGGGCCGCCAGCCCTGCGACGCCGCGCGCCGACCCCGACGCGGGACTCAGATGCCCAGGATCTTCTTGGCTTCGCCCAGCGCCTTCATCGATTCATCGTGCTTGCCGGCCTTGTGCGCCGTTTCGCCATCGGCGCGCAGTTTCTTCACCTTGGCCGCGTCGGCATCGCTCAACT
>JAMPXR010000433.1 GCA_023701085.1 Ramlibacter sp.
ATCTGGGACGAGCATGTCGTCCACATCGAGGAGGACGGCACCGCCATCCTCTACATCGACCGCCACCTGGTCCACGAAGTGACCAGCCCGCAGGCCTTCGAGGGCCTGCGCGAAGCCGGCCGCAAGGTCTGGCGCGTCAGCTCGATCGTTGCGACAGCCGACCACAACACGCCGACCACCGGATGGGAGCGCGGCTACGACGGCATCGAGGACCCGATCAGCAAGGAGCAGGTCACCACGCTGGACAAGAACATCGGCGAATTTGGCGCAGCGGCGTATTTTCCGTTCCTGTCCAAACGCCAGGGCATCGTCCATGTGATCGGCCCCGAACAGGGCGCGACGCTGCCGGGCATGACGGTGGTGTGCGGCGACTCGCACACCTCCACCCACGGCGCCTTCGGCGCGCTGGCGCACGGCATCGGCACCAGCGAAGTCGAGCACGTGATGGCGACGCAGACCCTGCTGGCCAAGAAGGCCAGGAACATGCTGATCAAGGTGGAGGGCCAACTCGCACCCGGCGTGACGGCCAAGGACATCGTGCTGGCGATCATCGGCCGCATCGGCACGGCCGGCGGGACCGGCTACACCATCGAATTCGCCGGCTCGGCGATCCGCTCCCTGTCCATGGAAGGGCGCATGACGGTGTGCAACATGGCGATCGAGGCCGGCGCGCGCGCGGGCCTGGTGGCCGTGGATGAAAAGACAATCGACTACGTCAAGGGCCGGCCGCTGGCGCCCCAGGGCGCGCAATGGGAACAGGCCGTTGCCTATTGGCGCGGCCTGCATTCGGACCCCGGAGCGACGTTCGACACGGTGATCGACATCGACGCGGCGCGCATCGTCCCGCAGGTCACCTGGGGCACGTCGCCCGAGATGGTGCTGGGCATCGACGATCGGGTGCCCGATCCCGACAAGGAAAAGGACCCGGCCAGGCGTGGCGCCATCGAGCGTGCGCTGGCCTACATGGGCCTGGAGCCCGGGAAGGCGCTCGCGGACATCCACGTGGACAAGGTCTTCATCGGCTCGTGCACGAACAGCCGCATCGAGGACATGCGCGAGGCGGCCGCGGTGGTGAAAAAGCTGGGCCGCAAGGTGGCGCGCGACGTCAAGCTGGCGATGGTGGTGCCCGGGTCGGGCCTGGTCAAGGAACAGGCCGAGCGCGAAGGCCTGCACGAGATCTTCATGGCCGCCGGCTTCGAGTGGCGCGAGCCGGGTTGCTCGATGTGCCTGGCCATGAACGCGGACCGGCTCGAGCCGGGCGAGCGCTGCGCCTCCACCAGCAACCGCAATTTCGAAGGCCGCCAGGGCGCGGGCGGCCGTACCCACCTGGTCAGTCCCGCCATGGCCGCGGCGGCGGCTGTCCATGGCCACTTCGTCGACGTCCGCCAAATTGCCTGAGGAAAGGAAACCATGAAGAAGATCACCGCCCTGCTCGCCCTGTGCCTGGCCTTCGCGCTGGCGGGATGCAACACCGTCAAGGGCGCCGGCCAGGACATCCAGAAAGCCGGCAGCGCCATCGAGGACGCGGCGAAGAAGAAGTGACGCCGGGCCCCGCCGCCCGCACAGGAGTTCCATGCAGAAATTCACCACTCACAAGGGCCTGGTCGCGCCCATGGATCGCGAGAACGTCGACACGGACGCCATCATCCCCAAGCAGTTCCTCAAGTCGATCCGCAAGACGGGCTTCGGGCCGAACCTGTTCGATGAATGGCGCTACCTGGACCATGGCGAACCCGGCCAGGACCCGGCCAGCCGCCGGCCCAATCCGGACTTCGTCCTGAACCAGCCGCGCTACCGCGGCGCCTCGATCCTGCTGGCGCGCAGGAATTTCGGCTGCGGGTCCTCGCGCGAGCATGCGCCCTGGGCGCTCGACCAGTTCGGATTCCGCGCGCTGATCGCGCCCAGCTACGCCGACATCTTCTTCAACAACTGCTTCAAGAACGGCCTGCTGCCGATCGTGCTGCCGGACGCGCAGGTCAGCCGGCTGTTCGACGAGGTGCTGGCCTTCCCCGGCTACGGGCTCACGATCGACCTGGAGCGCCAAGTGGTCATCCAGCCGCAGGGCGAAGAGCTTGCCTTCGACGTCCAGCCCTTCCGCAAGTTCTGCCTGGTCAACGGCCTGGACGACATCGGCCTGACCTTGCGGCAAGCCGGCAAGATCCAGGAATTCGAGGCGCGCCGCCTGGCGCAAAAACCATGGCTGGACCGCAAGCTGGCCTCCTGATCGCATCCGCGCCACCTTTCTGACATCGACTCGACCGGCGGGGCGCAGGCCCAGCTTCGCGCGCCGGTCCAAGACCCTCACAGCATCATGAAAATCGCAGTTCTGCCGGGCGACGGCATAGGCACCGAGATCGTCGCGCAGGCCCTCAAGGTTCTCCGGGCCCTGGACCTTCCGTTCGAGATGGAAACCGCCCTGGTGGGCGGCGCCGCGTACGAGGCGCATGGCCACCCCCTTCCCGACGCGACGCTCAAGCTCGCCCAGGACGCCGACGCGGTGCTGTTCGGCGCGGTGGGCGACTGGAAATACGACAAGCTCGAGCGGGCGCTGCGCCCGGAGCAGGCCGTTCTGGGCCTGCGCAAGAACCTGGGCCTGTTCGCCAATTTCCGCCCGGCGATCTGCTACGAGCAGCTCGTGGGCGCCTCCAGCCTCAAGCCCGAACTGGTCGCGGGACTGGACATCCTGATCATCCGCGAACTCACCGGCGACATCTATTTCGGGCAGCCGCGCGGGCGCCGCACCGCCGTCGACGGCCATTTCCCCGGCGCCGAGGAGGCGTTCGACACCATGCGCTACACGCGGCCCGAGATCGAGCGCATCGCCCATGTCGCGTTCCAGGCGGCACGCAAGCGCGGCAAGCGCGTGACCAGTGTCGACAAGGCCAACGTGCTGGAGACCTTCCAGCTGTGGAAGGACGTGGTGACGGACATCGGCAGGCAGTATCCCGACGTGGAACTGGACCACATGTACGTCGACAACGCGGCCATGCAATTGGTGCGGGCGCCCAAGAAGTTCGACGTCGTCGTCACCGGCAACATGTTCGGCGACATCCTGTCCGACGAAGCCGCGATGCTCACCGGGTCCATCGGCATGCTGCCTTCGGCCAGCCTGAACACCTCGCGCCAGGGCCTGTACGAGCCGAGCCACGGCAGCGCGCCCGACATCGCCGGCAAGGACCTGGCCAATCCATTGGCTACAATACTGTCTGCCGCCATG
>JAMPXR010000434.1 GCA_023701085.1 Ramlibacter sp.
GCACAGCTCGCTCCAGTCGCAGTCACGCCCGGCGACCCGCTCCATGGGGGCCAGGCCGCGGTCCACCAGCAGCACCGACTGCGGCTTGTGGCTGGACAGGCGGATCGCCTCGTCCAGCAGCGGCTTGTAGGGCACCACCTTGCCCGCGCGCGAACCGGCGTCGGCGCTGATGATCACCCGCGGCGTGGCGTCCTCGATGCGCGAGGCCAGCGACACCGAGGCGAAGCCGCCGAACACCACCGAATGGATGGCGCCCAGGCGCGCGCAGGCGAGCATGGCGAACGCCGCCTCGGCGATCATCGGCATGTAGATCAGCACGCGATCGCCTTTCTGCACGCCCAGGCCCTTGAGCACCGCGGCGGCGCGCTGGACTTCGTCGTGCAACTGGCGGAAGGTGTAGGTCCGCTCGGCGCCGGTTTCGCTGGAGACGTAGATCAGCGCCGGCTGGTCGGGCCGGTCCTTCAGGTGCCGGTCCACCGCGTTGTGGCACAGGTTGGTGATGCCCCCGCCGAACCAGCGGGCAAACGGCGGCCGGCTGTAGTCGCAGATGGTTGCGGGAGCTTGCCGCCAGTCGATCAGGCGGGCCTGCTCGGCCCAGAAAGCGTCGCGGTCCTGCAGCGACCGGCGATAGAACTGCGCGTAAGGGCTCATCCATGTCTCCTTTTTCTGGCTGGCCGTGGATTGACGCTCCACATTTTGGCCCCGTGGCTTGCCCCAAGCTGACGGACGGCGGTCCATGCGGCCGCCGGGCGATTTCATTTGACCAGGCTCAAGACCTGCTTGAACTGCGGATGGTCCGCGCTGCGCAGCCACTCGAAGGCGACCATTTCGGTGGTCAGGAGCTCGGCCCCGTTGGCGGCGAGCCGGTCGAAGGCGGCATCGCGGTTGCGTTCGCTGCGCGAGCCGCACGCGTCGGTCACCACCCAGACCTCGAACTCCTCGTCCAGCAGGTCCAGCGCGGTCTGCATCAGGCAGACATGGGCTTCGCAGCCGGCCAGCACGATGCTGTTGCGCTGCGGCGCGGGCGCCTTTTGCAGATGCTTGGGCAGGCTGCGCGCGTTGCCGGTTTGCGCCGCCCGAGCCGGCGCCCGCAGCAGCTCGGTCAACCCGTCCGCGCAGGCGCTGAAATGCATCTTGGCCAGCGTCTCGCGGCACAGGGCCTTGAGCTGGGCCGCGTTCTCGCCCAGCCCCGCGGGATTTTCTTCCGTGCCCCAAATGGGCACCTGCAGGGCCTGGGCCGCGCGGCCCAGACGCAAGGCGTTGCGCAGCACCGACTCGCTTTCGTGGATGAAGGGCATGAGGCGCTCCTGGTAATCCACCAGCACCAGTTGGGATTCTTCGGCCGAAAGCAGCATGGTCTCCTCAGCTTGCTGGCACGCGCCGCAGCAGCGCTAGCAGCTAATGTTCGAACAGGTCGCCGGCCTCTTCGCCGACGCAGTCCGGCCTCAGGCGCTGCAGAGAGCAAATTTTACGCCGGCAGACAAGCGTATCCGGTCGAACAGGGTGGAGCCTGATCGAGATCGTCGAGGGTGTTGAGCCTGCTGGCGTCCCCGCGAACGCATACGCTCCGCCCACGAGAGCGCCGCGCCCAGGCATCGACGGAGGCGTTCGCCGCCCCCGCGGGGGGCTTACAGCGACAGCAGCCGCTGGAAGAACGAGCGGTAGCGCCGCAGCGCGACCCGCAGGTTCTCGGTGGACGCGCTGTCGTTCTGGTCGAGCTCTCCCTCGAACCTCGCGCGCTCCGCCGCGAAACTCTCGGCCAGGCTTTTCATCACCTGTGCGACGAGCTCGTCCGCCTGCCGGACGGCTTGCCTGGGGTCGTCCACGAATCCGATCTGGACCGTGTCCCAGCGCGCGCGGAAGTCGCCGGCCGCCTCGGGCGGAAACAGCGCCGCGAGCCGGCCGTCCGCGCTGCCCGCGTCGTCGCCGACCTGCTGTGGATCTTCGTCGATTCGCCGCTGCTGCTCCCGGGCAGCTTCGCGGCCCGCTTCCGGCCGCATCCCGGCCGCTGGTTCCGCGGCGTCGGCGGTCGTGACGGTCCTGTCCTTCTCCTGTTCTTCCACGTGCGCGGTATTCATGAATGCACCTCGGTTTGACGGGTCGTGATCGGTTCATCCTGCTTGACTTCGAGCAGTTCGTCGAAGAGCGCACGGTAGTGCACGACCGCCTTGCGCATCTCCTCCGTGTCGGCTTCTCCGCGCCGGTCGCGCATCGCGATCGCCTGCGCCTGGCGGTAGTGATCGACCATGGCGGGATGGTCCACCGAGATGTCGGCCGCGCGGCTCTCGAAGTCGCCCACGGGATAGCCACGCTTTCCCATCAGCTCCCGCACCAGCAAGTCGGCTTCCACCAGCGCGCCTTTGGGGCTGTCGACGAAACGGCCCTGCAAGGTCTTCCACTCCTGGCTGAACCGCGCGGCGTCCGCCGGCGACAGCGCGACGATGTCGAGTTTTTCCACCCGTTTTTCGCGTTCGCGCAGTTCCTCCTCGGCCTTGACGCGGCTTCCCATGCGGTCGACGGCCCGCCCATACTCGGGGCCGAAGCGCTGCCTGAGCCGCTCGGACTGCCGGCGGCGCACGTACATCATCCAGACGCCGACGGCGACCAGCGCGAGAATCACGACGGCGACGATGATCGATGTCTGTGTGTCCAGGGTATTCATCGAAGGTCTCCTGTTTCCAGCCGACTCTAGGAGGCCGGTGATGGCGGGGGTGTCGGAGGCGCCCGCCCCTGCCGCATAGGGGCGTCTGATCGGCCTGTAGGAAGCGTCCGGCCTGGCGCGCGGCGCGGCCGCCGCGCCATGACGATGCGCCGATCTCAACAGGTACACTGGCCCGCACGCCCGAGGCCGCAGTGAAGAATCCCGCCGACTCCGCCCCGATCCGCTTGCTGTACGTGGAAGACAGCGCCGACGACGTGGAACTCATGGCGATCGCGCTGGAACGCGCCGACCCGCATCGCCGCTACCTGTTGCACCGTGTCGAGGATGCGGGCGGTTTCGCCGCTTCGCTGCAGCAGGACTTCGACGTCATCCTGTGCGACTTCAACCTGCCGCGCTTCTCGCCCTACGCGGCGCTGCAAGTCCTGGTGGCGCAGCGTTGCGGCACGCCGCTGGTCGTGGTGACACGGGCCATCGGCGAGGAGGCGGCGGTGCACGTGCTGCGCTGCGGCGCCAAGGACTACATCACCAAGGA
>JAMPXR010000435.1 GCA_023701085.1 Ramlibacter sp.
CGTCTTGCTGCGGATCTCGGTGACCCGGGCATAGAGGCTGGGCTCGCCGGGCGATTCGAAGTACACGAACTGGTTGATCAGGAGGCTGGGAACGATCGGCCCGGTGATGCGGTAATAGGTATGCAGGCCGCTTTGCCAGCTTTCGATGGTCTTGCCGTGCTTGGCCCAGAAGTCGGGCGGCAAGGCGAGCGCGCCCGAGTAGAGCAGCTCCAGGTCGTCGATGGTCTTGTCGTTCTGGTAGTCGTCGGTCGCCAGTCCGAGCGCGCGCGCCTTCACGCGCATGTTGATGTCCTTGGACACCAGGACCACTTCGCGCGGCGCGTGCTGTTCGCGCAGGCCCTGGACCACGCCGAGGATCTGGTTGTCCGCCTTGCCTTGCGGCAGCCCCAGGGGCAGCGTACTGTCCAGTTGCCGGGTCTGGAAGAACAGGCAGCCGCCCGCTTCACGGTGCCCGGTGGTGTCCAGCTTCAACCCGCTGGCGATGTCCGCGCCCTGGGCGCCCGCCAGCGCGTCCAGCGAGCGGCTGGCCTGCCTTGCGTTGCGGGCCACCTCGGTCATGCCCTTCTTGTGGCCGTCCAGTTCTTCCAGGACGACCATCGGCAGGAAGATGTCGTGCTCCTCGAAGCGGAACAGGCTCATCGGGTCGTGCATGAGAACGTTGGTGTCGAGCACGAAGAGCTTGCTCGGCCCCGCGGGCTTGGCCTTGCGGGCCGGCCGCGCAACGGGTTCGGGCGCGAGGCGCTTCCTGTGCACCGCGGGCTCCTGGTGGTCCAGGTAGCCGTCGGTGGGGTCCTTGAACGCTTCCGGATGCAGTTCGCCCCCGCCCTGCCGGGGGGCGAAATCCAGGACCTGCGGCTTGTCAGGCAGCGGGCTGCCGAGGTGGTTGGCCTCCGATTTTCGCGGCGCTTTGTGCGAGGAACGAGCCGGCGCATCGTAGGCTTCCGGCGGCAACAGGGCGGCGCGCTTGGTGGGGGCGGTTGGCAGGGGCATAAGTCGGCGGGTTCCTGGACGGGCAAGTCGACAAGCAAAAAAGCCGCCGGGCGGGCCGGGCGGCTTTGTCTGGGCCAGCGGTGGTGACGCGTGGCGTCGCGATCAGCTGCATGAATTCATTATGCACACGGGATGTGACGCATCAACGACGGTACCCGCCATGTTGCTACAAAACGTCAGGCCGCCTTCTTGAGCAGCTTCACCGCCTTGAGAACCTCATCCACGTGGCCCGGCACCTTCAGGCCGCGCCATTCCTGTTTCAGGACGCCATCCGCACCGATCAGGAAGGTGCTGCGCTCGATCCCCTTGACCTTCTTGCCGTACATGATCTTGTTCTTCACCACGCCGAACATGTGGCACATCTTCTCTTCCGTGTCGGCGATGAGCTCGAAGGGCAGTTCGAGCTTGGCCTTGAAATCCTCATGGGATTTCATGTTGTCGCGCGACACGCCGAACACCGCCGCGCCCGCCTTGACGAAGTCCTTGTACTTGTCGCGGAACTGCATGGCCTCGGTGGTGCAGCCCGGCGTGTTGTCCTTGGGATAGAAGTACAGAACCAGGATTTGCCCGTTGTGCGAGGTGTTGGTGACCTTGATACCGCCCGTGGCGTTTGCTTCGAATTCGGGGATGGGTTTGTTGACAACGATCGCCATGGGACTTTGTTTCTCGTGTGACAGGAAGTGTCGTTGCGACTGGGGCTTGTTCATCCCCTTGCAACCCGCAATTTTACCCCGATTCGGGGGGTTCGACGTGCCCGATCAGGCCGGCTGCTCGAGCAGCAGGGCTACCGCGACGCTACGTCCTTCCTGCGCGAGGATGTTGTAGGTGCGGCAGGCCGCCGCCGTGTCCATGGTCTCGAGGCCGACACGGCGCGCCATCAGGGGCTGCAGCCACGCCGCCTTGGGAAACCGCACGCGCGAACCACTGCCGAAGATGACCACCTCGGCCTCGAGCAGCGCCAACTGGGCAAAGTGTTCCTCGCCGAGATGCTCGAACGCGTCGATGGGCCAGCGAATGCGCGCGCCGCCCGAGGAGATGATCACGCTGTGTGTGATTTTTTCACCGTCCACGCCGACCCATCCCGGACCGTAGCCGCTGATGGATTGCACGTCGGATTTGTCGGGTTGCAGCTTCATGGTCGCGCTGCCCGGGGTCCGGGCAGAACTGTGGTCAAATTATAAGTTTTCCCACTTGCAAAACGATCCGGAGGGGCATTGAAAACCGTCCAGAAGTCGGCCAAGCTCGCCAACGTGCTCTATGACATCCGCGGTCCGATCATGGACGCGGCGCGCCAGATGGAGGACGAAGGCCACAAGATCATCCGGCTGAACATCGGGAACCTCGCGGTATTCGGGTTCGACGCGCCCGAGGAGATCCAGCAGGACATGATCCACAACCTGCCGGCGTCGTCGGGCTACTCGGACAGCAAGGGTATCTTCGCGGCGCGCAAGGCGGTGATGCACGAGACCCAGAAGCAGGGCATCAAGGGCGTGACGCTGGACGATGTCTACCTGGGCAATGGCGCCAGCGAACTGATCGCGATGGCCACCAACGCCCTGCTCGACGACGGCGACGAGCTGCTGCTGCCCGCGCCGGACTACCCGCTGTGGACGGCGGCGGCCAGCCTGTCGGGCGGCACGCCCGTGCACTACGTGTGCGACGAAGCCAACGGCTGGATGCCGGACCTGCAGGACATCGCGCGCAAGATCACGTCGCGCACCAAGGGCATCGTCGTCATCAATCCGAACAACCCCACCGGCGCCCTCTACTCCGACGAACTGCTCAGGGGCATCGTACAGGTCGCGCGCCAGCACGGCCTGGTCATCTTCGCCGACGAGGTGTACGACAAGGTCCTCTATGACGGGGCCCGGCACACGGCCATCGGCAGCCTGTCCGAGGACGTGCTCACCCTCACGTTCAATTCGCTGTCCAAGAGCTACCGCTGCTGCGGCTACCGGGCCGGCTGGATGGTCGTCTCGGGCGACAGGAAGGCGGCCGCCGATTACATCGAAGGCCTGAACATGCTGTCCAACATGCGCTTGTGCGCGAATGTGCCGGGACAGTACGCGATACAGACCGCCCTGGGCGGCTACCAGAGCATCAACGAGCTGATCGGCGAGGGCGGCAGGCTGCGCCGCCAGCGCGACATCGCCTATGACCTGATCACGGCGATCCCCGGTGTGAGCTGCGTGAAGCCCAC
>JAMPXR010000436.1 GCA_023701085.1 Ramlibacter sp.
GCGTCTCCTCGCCCCAGGCATTCGCCAGCGATTCGCGCGTGCGGCCGGCCAGCGCCAGCGCATCGCCGGCGCGCGCGAATTCCTGCGCCACCGCCCGCCCCAGATTGCCGGCCGCGCCGGTGATCATCACGACCCGGGTTGTCGCCATCACAGGCTCCTTTTTCGTTCACTCCGCACGCCGGGCATCGCGGGCCCCATCGGGGGCAGCCCTCGGTCGGCCGGAGCGTCGTGAACCATAGTTTCGTACATCTCCCCTGGGCCTGGTCGCTCAATGGGCGCCAGGCCGCTCCCGGCGCGGCGGCCGTGCTAAGCTGGATTCCCTTTGCCTCACGTGCCGTAACGCCATGCCCGGACTGCTGCCCCACGTCGATCCCGACGGCCTGCTCGAATTCTCCGTCGTCTACACCGACCGCGCCCTCAACCACATGTCGCGCAGCTTCCAGGGGGTGATGAAGGACATCTCCGCCATCCTCAAGGAGGTGTACCGCGCGAAGTCGGTCGCGCTGGTGCCCGGCAGCGGCACCTTCGGCATGGAAGCGGTCGCGCGGCAGTTCGCGCACGGCAAGGACGTGCTGGTGATCCGCAACGGCTGGTTCAGTTATCGCTGGACGCAGATCTTCGACATGGGCCGCATCCCGGCGTCGTCCACCGTGCTGAAGGCGCGGCGCACCGGCAGCGGGCCGCAGGCGCCGTGGGCACCGGCCCCGGTGGCCGAGGTCCAGGCGGCGATCCGCGAGAAGAGGCCGGCGCTGGTGTTCGCGCCGCACGTGGAGACCGCCTCCGGCATGATCCTGCCCGACGGCTACATGCGCGCGGTCGCCGACGCCGTGCACGAGGCCGGCGGCCTGTTCGTGCTCGATTGCATCGCCTCCGGCGCGATGTGGGTGGACATGCAGGCCATCGGGGTGGACGTATTGATCTCGGCGCCGCAAAAGGGATGGAGCAGCTCGCCCTGCTGCGCGATGGTCATGCTCAGCGAGCGCGCGCGCGCGGCCATCGACGCCACCAGCAGTTCCAGCTTCGCGTGCGACCTCAAGAAGTGGCTGCAGATCATGGAGACCTACGAGGGCGGCGGCCATGCCTACCACGCCACCCTGCCCACGGATGCGCTGGTGCAATTGCGCGACGCGATGAAGGAAACGCAGGCCTACGGATTCGCCAGGGTGCGTGCCGAGCAGGAGGCCCTGGGGCGCGAGGTGCGCGCGCTGTTCGAGGCCCGCGGCATCGCCAGCGTCGCGGCGGACGGCTTCAAGGCCCCCGGGGTGGTGGTCAGCTACACGACCGACCCCGAGATCCAGTCCAGCCGCAAGTTCCTGGCCGAAGGCCTGCAGACCGCCGCCGGCGTGCCGCTGGAGTGCGACGAAGGCCCGGAATTCAAGTCGTTCCGGGTGGGCCTGTTCGGGCTGGAGAAATGGCACCACGTGGACCGGACCGTGGCGCAGCTCGCGGCCGCGCTGGACCGCATGGGGCTGGCAAGCGCGTCGGACAAGCCGCAGGCCGCGACGGCCTGAACGCGGCGCACGGCCGCGGTTCCGAGCGGCCGTCGTCACGCGTCACCGGTAATACGCTTCGACCTTGCCCTTCAGCTGGATCAGCAGGGGCCGGCCCTTGCGATCCAGGGTCTTGCCGGCGGGGACCTTGATCCAGCCCTCGCTGATGCAGTATTCCTCCACGTCGTGGCGCTCCTTTCCGTTGAGGCGGATGCCCACGTCGTGCTCGAACACGGCCGCCACGTGGTGCGGACTGCGCGGGTCGATGGACAGCCGGTCGGGCAGGGGCGGCAGGGAAGCGGCTTCGTTCATGTGCTCATTATCCGATGCGCGTCATGCCGGCGGCGCCGCCCCGCACGGGCGCGTTCGGAATTGTCCTACGTCCACTCGGCGCCGCAGGAAGTCCCGAATCGGACGCCGCCGAGGGCCGGATTCAGTGCTGTCCGATGTCCGGTGACGGCGCGCTTGTCCATAGTTCTTCACATGACAACCGCGAGCAGCGTCGCTGCAAATGGAGATTCGACAATGATGGCTTCCACGTCGGACCAGTTCGAACTGCGCTTCCAGTCCCTGTTCCACAGCGGGCGCGGCTTCTCATTTCCCTGCGACCGCGAGGGGCAAGTGGACCTGGACCGGCTGAGCGACCGCACCCGCGTCAACTACCTGTACGCCCGTGCGATGGTGGGCCGTGAGCTGGCCGTGCCGGCGGTTTGCCCCAGCGCGCTGCAATAGGGCCCCTCACCGGGCCCTGGAGCCCGCGGGGGCGGGGGCACGCCTCTGCTAAGCTTCCCGATGAGCTGCCTTGCAGCTTGCTTTTTGCACCGGGAGACAGAATGGTTCTGCTTGAATTCGCGATGGCGCCCCATGGCAAGGGAGAAAACCTCAGCGAGCATGTCGCGCGCATCCTGGACGTCATCGACAAGAGTGGCGTGCCCTACCAATTGACGCCGATGGGGACGATCCTGGAGGGCGACTGGGACACGGTGATGGGCGTGGTCACGGCCTGCTTCAAGACGCTGCAGGCCGATTGCTCGCGCATCGGCATGAACCTGAAAGTGGACTATCGCGCCGGCCCGGAAAGCCGCTTGCGCAGCAAGATCGCCAAGGTGGAGCAGCACCTGGGCCGCAAGCTCAAGACGCAGGTGTGAGGGGTCGCGCAGCCCTCAGGCCATCACGGTCCTGCCGTTGGCGGCCATACCTTGCGTGTCCATCCCGCCCTTGGAGAGCTCATGATGGGCCTGCTCGAAACCGGTCCGGGGCACGATCTCGCCGGTGCGGTCCCTGATCTCGTCGAATCGCGCGCGCACCTGGGCCGAGGCGTCGTCCGCGTGGCCGATGTGGATGCCGCGGGTCATCGTGATGTGCGCGCATTCGAAGCTGCCCGCGCCGCTCATCAGGATGGTCCGCGTCGGCGCATCGTCGCCGACCAGCGCGATCAGCCCCGCGCTCACCGCGGAAGGATGCAGCCGTGCCAGCACCTCCTCCTGCAGGATGCCCTGGGTCATGGCCGTGGCCGCGGTCGGCGCCAGGCAGTTGACGCGGACGTTGCTTTTTTCGCCCTCCAGCGCCAGCGTCTGCATCAGGCCGACCAGGGCCATCTTGGCCGCGCCGTAGTTCGCCTGGCCGAAGTTGCCGTAAAGCCCGGATGAGGAGGTCGTCATGACGATGCGGCCGTAGTTCTGCTCGCGCATCAGCGAC
>JAMPXR010000012.1 GCA_023701085.1 Ramlibacter sp.
ACATCGCGCGAAAAGACTCCCGCGCACAAGCCGTAGACGCTGTCATTGGCCAGTTCGATCACCTCCCGCTCATCGTCGAACTTCAGCACGCAGGCCACCGGGCCGAAGATTTCCTCGCGTGCCACTTCCATCTCGTGTCGCACGCCGGTCATGACGGTGGGCTCCAGGAAGAAACCGTTCTGGAACGCGGCGCCAGCAGGCTGGCCGCCGCCGAAGACCACGGTCGCGCCCTGCTCGACGCCGCTGCGAATGCAGCGCTCGACGTGCAGCCGGTGCTGCGCGCTCACCAGTGGACCCATTCCGGTCCCGGGATCGGCCGGATCGCCGACAACGACCTGCCTCGCCGCCTCGACCAGCTTTGCCACGAACTCATCGTGAATACTCTCGTGGACGTAGTAGCGGCCCGGGCTCGAGCAATGCTGGCCCGCGTTGTTGAACTGCCGGAATGCCAGCAGCTTGGCGGCACGCTCGACGTCCGCGTCCTGCAGGATCAGAAATGGGTTCTTGCCGCCCAACTCCATCACCAGCTTCTTGATCGTCGGGCTCGCCGCCGCCATGATGGCGCGACCGGTTTCGGTGCTGCCCGTGAATCCGATCAGATCGACGTCCGGGTGCGATGCCAGGCAGGTGCCGACGCTCGATCCCGGACCGGTGATCACGTTGACGGCACCGGCCGGCAGTGGCAGTCGCGCCACGATCCCGGCGAACTTGAGCCCGGTGAGGGAGTTGATGCTGGGAGGCTTCATGACGCAGGTGTTGCCGACCCCCAGCGCCGCCGCCATCTTCACGGCCATCATGATGAAAGGCACGTTCCACGGCGTGATGAGCGCGCAGACGCCGACCGGCACGCGCTGCAGGTATGACACCACATCGGATCTGGTCGGGATATGGCTGCCCATCAGGGCCCGACTCGCCGAAGCCGTGTATTCGACGATCTCGATGGTCCATTGCACCAGGTGGCGCGCATCCTCGATGGGCGTACCGTGCTCGGCGCATTCCAGCTGGGCGATGGCCTCGGCCTCTTCCCGGATCAGGGCGGCGAAGCGCAGCAATACCTTCGAGCGTTCGCCCTGCGTCTTGCGCGACCACTCGGGAAACGCGCCGCGCGCCGCCCTCACCGCCGCATCGACGTCGGCCGCATCGGACAATGGCACCCGTCCCAGGGTCGCGCCCGTGGCCGGGTTGATTGTCGTGAAGGACGCTCCCGAACGCGCCTGAACCCATTGGCCGCCTATCCACATCGGTTGAACGGCTTCTTCCATCAGCTGTACCGGTTTGTTCATCATGCCTCCTCAGCCCAGCAGTTCGTAAGACATCAGTTTGAGTTGCGTGAACTCCTTCAGGCCCTCGATCGAGGCCTCCTTTCCGATGCCGCTGTCGCGTATGCCGCCCCAGGGAATCTCCGGTGCCAGATGGTTGTGCTGATTGACCCAGAAGGAGCCGACGCGCAGCTCGTAACCCATGCGCAGGCCCTTCGCCAGGTTGGCCGTCCAAACCGATCCGCACAGGCCGTAGACGTTGTCGTTGGCGAGCGCAACGACGTCGTCGCCATCATTGAACTTCATGACGCAGCACACCGGGCCGAAAATTTCCTCGCGCGCGATGCGCATCTGCTGGGTCACCCCCGTGAACACGGTGGGCATCACGAAATACCCCTGGTCCAGCGGCGCCTTGTTGGGGCGGTCTCCGCCGTAGACGATTCGAGCGCCCTGTTCCACGCCCGAGCGGATGTAGGCTTCGACCGAGTCGCGGTGCTCGGCGCTGACCACCGGGCCCATCGTCGTGGCCGGGTCGGCGGGGTCTCCCACCACCACCTTGCGCGCGTAGTCCACCAGCTTCTGGACAAAGCGATCGTGCACCGCTTCATGCACGTAGTAGCGCCCGGGCGAACCGCAAGTCATGCCGCTGTTGAAGAACTGATGGTGGCCCAGGATTTCGACGGCTCGGTCCAGGTCCGCGTCGGGCAGGATGATGGCGGGGTTCTTGCCGCCCAGTTCCAGCACCAGTCGCTTGATGGATTTGGCCGACGAGGCGATGATCGCCTTGCCGGTTTCGCTGCTGCCGGTCATTCCGACCAGATCGACCATCGGATGGCTGGCCAAGGCATCCCCGACGCTTCCGCCAGGGCCGGTGAGGATGTTCACCACGCCAGCGGGCAGGTCGGACTTGGCCAGGATCTCGGCGAACCGGATGGCGATGAGCGAGTTGATGCTGGGCGGCTTGACCACGCAGGTGTTGCCCGTGGCCAGGGCCATCGACAACTTGGCCATGATCATGAACAGCGGGAGATTCCACGGCGTGATCAGCGCGCACACGCCGACGGGCTCGCGCTCTAGATAGGTCACGGTGTTCGGAAATGCGCGGATGACCTCGCCGCGAAGCGAGCGGCTCGCCCCCGCGGCAAAATCCATCGCATTTGAAGCGAACATGATGACTTTCCTGGCGGGCTCCAGTGGCGTGCCGTGCTCCAGGCTCTCGACGCGTGCCAGTTCGTCGACGTTCTCGCGCACCAGCGCGGCGATCTGGTTGAGGATGCGCGAGCGCTCGGCCTGAGGCGTGCGGGACCACGCGGGGAAAGCCGCGCGAGCGGCTTTGACCGCGTGGTCGACGTCCGGGACGCCGCCCAGCGGCAAGCGGGCGATCTCCTGGCCGGTGCTGGGATTGCGCACCGTAAAACTCATTCCCGACTCGGCGTCGACCCATCGCCCGCCGATCCACATCTTGCAGCTTTGCATGAAATAGCTCCTTTAGAAAATCGTTTCCCGCGCTTCAGGAGGCATGGAGCGTTGGAGCCGACCCGTCCGGCACCGCGGCGCGCGTGGCTGCGGGGGTCAGCAGAAAATAGGCCAGCGCCGGAATCAGTATCAGCGCGCCCAACATGTTCCAGATGAACATGAAGACCAGCAGAACGCCCATGTCGGCCTGGAACTTGATGGGCGAAAAGACCCAGGTGAGAACACCGAAAGACAGCGTGATCCCCGTGAACACGACCACCCGGCCCGTGAACAACAGGGCGCGGTAATAAGCCTGCGACAGCCCCACGCCCTGCTTGAGCCAGCTCAGCGTCACGCTCAGCACATAGAGAGCGTAATCGACGCCGATGCCCACGCCCAGCGCGATGACCGGCAGCGTGGCCACCTTCACGCCCATTCCCAGCATGACCATCAATGCTTCAGCCATCAGCGACGTCAGTACCAGCGGCAACACTGCGCAGAGCACGGCGCGCCAGGAACGGAAGGCGATAACGCACAGCAGCGTCACCATCAGGTACACGGCGATCAACATGTGCGAGTTCGCGACCTTCACCACGCTATTGGTCGCCGCTTCAAAACCCGCGCTGCCGGCCGCCAGCAGAAAACGGGCCTGGGCATCGTCGTTGACGGCAGCGAAGGCCTGCACCGAGTCCACGACGGCCGCCAGCGTGTCCGCCTTGTGGTCGCGCAGGTAGACATAAACCAGCGACAGATCGCAGGTCGGGTTCAGCAGCTCTCGCGGCGCTCGCGAGGCCGCCAGGTTGATCATGTCCTGGTTCGGCAGCAGCTCGGCCCATTTCAGGCTGCCTTCATTCATGCCCACGTTCATCCAGCGCGCCAGCGCGGCCACCGAGTTCGTGCCCTCGACCCCTGGCAACTGGCGCAGCTTCCATTCGAGCTCATCGACTTTCTGCAGCGTCGCATAGGCGGCGCAGGTGTCGGGGGGCGTCTTCACCATCACGACCAGGATGTCGCTGCTGGCGCTGTAGTGGCGCACGACGAATGCGTTGTCCCGGTTGTAGCGCGACTCGGGACGCAGCTCGGGCGCACCCGGGTCGAGGTCGCCGATGCGCAGGTCGGTGCCGATCCACAGCGCCCCGGCAGCCAGCGACACGGCACCGATGATCGCCGCCAGCGCCAGCCGCTTGCGTGTGAACCGGTCGAGAAATTGCCAGAGCGGGTGACGCTCGTGTTCGGCCAGCCCGGCCTGATCGGACTCTTTCAAGCTGCGGCGCGCCGCGCGCGGCGACACGCCGGTGTATGACAGCAGCACCGGCAGCAGCGCAAGGTTGGTGAAAACCAGAATACCCACCCCGATGCTGGCAACGAGCGCCAGCTCGCGGATGACCGGAATGTCGATGAACGAGAGCACCGCGAAGCCGGCCATGTCGGCGACCAGCGCAGTGGCTCCGGCCATGAACAGCCGGCGGAAGGTGTAACGCGCGGCAATCAGCCGGTGCGTACCGCGTCCGATGTCCTGCATGATGCCGTTCATCTTCTGCGCGCCGTGGCTGATGCCGATCGCATACACCAGGAACGGCACCAGGATCGAATACGGGTTCAGCTCCAGGTTCAGCAGCGGCAACGCCCCGAGCAGCCAGACCACGCCGATCATCGTGCAGGCCTGCACCAGCAGCGTACTTCGCACGCAGCGGGTGAACGCATACAGCAGCGCGCTGGTGATCAGCACGGCCACCGCGAAAAAGCCCAGCATCGCGTGCAGCCCGTCAAGCAGGTCGCCCATGATCTTCGCGTAGCCCGTGATGTGGATCGCCACGCCCTCGGCCTGGTACTTGCCGCGCAGCGCCTCCAGCGCACCGGAAAGCTGCTTGTAGTCCAGCGCGACGCCGGTCTGCGGGTTGATGTCCAGAAGCGGTACGTAGACGATGCTGGAGCGGAAGTCCGGCGCCACCAGCTGCCCGATCTCGCCCGAGCGCTCCACGTTCGCCCGCACCGACGCCAGGCTCTGCGGCGAGCCGTCGTAGCCGTCGGCGATCACCGGGCCGCCGTCGAATCCGTCTTCCGTCACACCCATCCAGCGCGTGGCCGGCATCCATAGCGACTTGACATAGGGCCGGTCGACGCCTGGAAGCAGGTACACCTCGTCGCCAAGCCGGCGCAGGATGTCCAGATAGTCCTTGTCGAAAATGTCCTGCCCGGGTTTCGCCTCGACCGTGATGCGCAGCGCATTGGCGATGCCCTTCAGGTCGGCTTCATGCGCCAGGAAATTGACCACGAACGCGTGCTGGGTCGGGATCGACTTCAGAAAACTCGCATTGAGCTGCAGCCGCGTTGCCGCGGCGCCCAGCAAGAGACTCAGCGCGACACAGATCAGCACCACGATGTGGCGGTGATTGAACAGCGCCCGCTCGAGCAGGGTGCCCGAATTTCCATCGAACTGCTCGAGGCGCGCGATGGCCTCGAATTGTGTGGAAGCTGCGGAACTCATCGTCATCCGGACGCCCTGCCTCAGGACCCTGTCGCCGCGCGCTCGAGCCATTTGATGCCCCGCGCGCCGACCGCCAGGACACGCCCGTCCGCGGCTTGCGCGAGACCCGCGAAGGGAAACGTCCCGGTGACCGATTCCCGCTGCCATCCCTGCCGCTCGCTGGAAGCCCGCCAGACGCCGCCGGCCTCATCGACCAGCAGCACCGCCCCGTGGGACAGCACCGCGCCCGCGGTGAAAGTCTGGCTTGCCTTCAGCGGCTCCGCGCTCCAGGTGCTGCCGCCATTCCTGGAGCGAAACGCATTTCCCCGCAAACCCAGCGCCAGCAGGTCACCCCCGGGCAGCGCCAGCACATCGAACAAACTGCCCTTGTAAGGCCGTGCTAGCTGTTGAACGTGGCTCCAGTCCGCGTTGGCGCGGAAGATCTGCCCCTGCTCGCCGACCAGGATGTAGGAATCCGCGTGCCGCACCAGGGAATTGACGTGCTTGAGGCCGGATTCGACCAGCAGATCGCCCACGACATTCCAGCTCCTGCCGCCGTCACGGCTGATCACGGCCAGGCCGAACGCTCCGACCGCGACGACCTGCTGATGATCGAGGCAGGCCACTTTCAGCAGCGGCTTGTCGGCACCCTCTGCCGCGAATTGCCTGATCGCAGACGCGAGTTCGGGATGTCCTGCAAGGCCGGCCAGCAGCCTGTTCAGCGCCATACCCTCCAGTTGCAGGTCCCAGGTCTGTCCCCGGTCCGTGCTCTTGAGTACCACGCCCCGGTGCCCGACCGCCCAGCCGGTTCCGTCGGGGCCGAAACACGCCGACGTCAGCGTCACCGAAACCGGCACGCGTGCCTGCAGCCACCGCTCGCCGCCGTCGTCCGTGTACAGAATGTGGCCGCGCTCGCCGACCACCACCAGGCGGTCGTCGACCCTGGCCGCGCCCACCAGAACGGAACGGATCGCATGCTGGCTCGCCAATGCGGGGCGGGCCAGCGTGCCGCTGACCGGCTGTGCGGGCGCGGCACCGGCCAGCAGCCCCGCAGCCGCCAGGCACCACAGAGTCGATGACCGGCGCATTCAGTGATCCGGAAGCGCTTCGCTGGCGCAGACCCGCAGCCGTTTCACGAAGTCGTACCCTGGCTGCGCCGCGAAAGTTGCGGGTGACGGATCAACGCGCCAGCCTCGCGGCCAGGGCGTCGGCCGAGAAATAGCTCTCGGGCTTGCGCGGCGTGGGCCGGTACTGGTCCGTCCCGCCGTCGCCCATGGCGCAGCTGTAGGACCAGCCGCCCGTCTGCAGGTTGTGGAACACGCCGGTGCAGAAGTTCACCACAGCCGGCAGATCCGGCGCGACGAAGGGCAGCATGAGCTGCGTGCGCCACAGCTTGCCCTGGGCGTCCCAACCGTCCTGCATCGCGGTACCCCAGCTGTCTTCGTCGATGTAGAACATGCGCTTCGGAACGGCATGACGCTTGCCGCTCTTGAGCTGGCCCTCCACGACCCAGACCCGGTGCAGTTCCCAACGAACATATTGGGGCTTGAGGTGATGCGCGTCGATCGCTTCCTCGTCGGCGACCATCAGCAGCCGATTGGTGTTATAGGGGATGAACATCTCGCGCTTGCCGACCAGCTTCCAGTCGTAACGTTCGGGCGAGCCGGAACCGCCGAACGTTTCGTCGACGAAGTTCACGCCCGAGGCGACGGCGTCCGGCGTGTCGTAGGCCACGTTCGGCGCCTGCCGCACGCGCCGCTGCCCGGCCAGGTATTGCCAGATCTTTCTGCCGTTGCGGTAGTCGATCACGTCCTGCAGCAGCAGGGCCTCACCGGCGCGGAACGCCGGCGCCGTGGTGGTCAGGACGGCGAAGTTCAGCAGGGCATCCGGGTTCTTTTCGGCCGAACCCTCCTTGTAGTAATAGGGAAACTGGGTGTCGTCGGTGGCGTCGCTGGCGAGCACTGCGCGGCCGTTCGCGGTCACCGACCAGATCTTCACCCTGGAGAACGCCGCCTCGCCGCGCCAGCGGGTGAGCTGGTTCCATCGCACTTCCAGCCCCGACTTCGGAATCGGGAACGGAACCCCGCCGAACGCGCCTTTGACGGCCAGGCCGTCGCCTTCCAGTTTCGCGGCGAGGGCGTTCTTCGCCGTGTTGTCATAAACCCACTGCGGCGCGGCGGCGCTGCGGTGGCTGGGGTAGACGTCGAGCCTGAACGTCTTGGGGTTGGCCTTCAGCAGCGCCTTCACCCCGTCGGACAGCTTGCCGGCGTGCTGCTCCATGTTCTCGGCCGTGATCGACAGCACGGGCTTGTCCGCGCCATACGGATCGAATTTCCGATTTCCCGGCGTGTACCCCGCCGGCGGCGATGTCAGGCCGCCGGACCACGCGGGGATGGTGCCTGCGGCATTGCCCGCACGCTCGGCGCCCAGAGGCGTCAGTTCCTTCTTCAAGGCCTGCGCCTCTTCGGCGGTGACCGCGCCCTGCGCCAACCCCCATGCGAAGGCGATGGCACCGGTCAAGGATAGTCTCAGGAGACGCGTCTTGGTGCTTGTGATTTCCATGGAATGCCTCATGCTCAGAAGGTGCGCGTCAGCGCGAAAGAGACGAAGTTGCGATCCTTGTTGAACTGCTTGAAGGACTGGATGCCCCCCGCCACGATCGGCCCCGCCTTGCCCAGGTAGTGCGTGTAGTTCACTGCGAACCGCCAGACCTTGAGGTAGTCGCCTTTTACGCCGATGCTGAAGTCGCCTCCGTGTTCGGGACCGAAAGCCGCGACCGCCGAAGATCGCCCGTCAATCGTGTAGCCCAGGCCGATCGGCACCGAGATGTCGACGCCATCGATCACCTGGAAATACTGGGGTTCGAACACCATCCGCAGCGCCGTCGCATCGCGCGTCGTGTTGGGGTCCAGCGCTTCGGGATTCCTGGTGATGCTCAGCCGTCGGTTCCACGCGATCTCGCCCAGCAGCGTCGCACCCTCCCACCAGCGCGACTGGGGAAGCAGGCTGATCATCGAAACCTGCGCGTGCGCGGTCCGGCCCACCGCGAACAGCGGATTGCGGTTGCCGTCGGCGGTGCCGGTGAAATCGGCCATCGTCAGGCTGACCAGCGGGGCGTTGGTGCGCACCGACACCTCGGCGGCGACGTTGGCATCGCCGATGGTCGTACTCGCGCTGACGCCGAAAGCCTTGATGCTTTCCGGGAAGACCAGCAGATAGTCGCCCAGCTTCCCGGGGGGAGGCGCATTGGGGCGCACATAGGTCTGGAAATTCTTGTCGTGGTAGCGCGTCGCGTAGACGCCGAAGTCCGTGCCCAGCGCGTCGGAGCGATAACGCAGCTGCACCCCGCCCTGACCCCGGTCCCTCGCCTCGATGTCAGCGGTGCGATCGAACCACACGCCCGGGGCCACCAGAATGCGCTCGCCCCCTGCATCGACGAGATCCGCGGGGCTGAAGTAGCTGCCCGCGCCGGGAATGCGGTTGCGCTGCCACTCGAACTGGTAATAGGCTCCTACCGAAAGCGCCGGCGAGATCTGGATCTGGGTGGAGAGCTGGTTCACCGGGCGGCCGATTTCCTTGAATGGGGTGTTCGGCACCGACAGTGCCTTGATGGCGTCGATGGGCCCCTGGCCTGCCGCGATTCCATTGGCGCCGAAGAACAGGCTCTCCCCGTAAACCAGCGTGTGACGCCCGAGCTTGAAGCTGGCCTGAATGGGTCCGCTGTCGGTGCTGGCGTAGACGAAGGCATCCAGCAGCTCGGCCTTGCGCCCATGCAGCTTGCGCGTCGCGTCCGTGAACTCGTTGAACGGCACGCTCACCGAATTGGCGGTCGCCGGCGAATCGTGGTCGTTGCGCCGGTTGTAAATCGAGTCGTACCAGGCGGCGCCGCTGAGCCTGAGGCCGACCTGCCGGTAGGAGGCGTCGAATTCGCTCAGCAGGTCCAGCCGGTTCGATATCAGGCCCCTTGCGAAATTGCGGTCGCCGTCATCGAGCGTCGGATCGGCCACCAGCACGGGGTTTGCCCGCTTCAGGCGGTACGCCGTGCTGTACTTGAAGGTGTTGTCCCAGCGCATGCGCAGGCCGTTGGCGGTTTCGATCTCGACGGCCGCCGCAGAGCCCACCGACATCCCTGCCACCACCGCGAGCGTCCCACCGGCGAGGCGCAGGGCCCCCGAAGAGCGACGTTCGCGCCGTGTGCACGAAGCTCGAGTCCTGTCCATACATGTCTCCGTTTCTTCTGATGACACATGCGGCATCGAAGCCGCCCGAAACCGCCGCGCCGCTTCCGGATCGAGTCTCGAAGGCGTCGCTCTTTCAGTTATACGTTGTAATGATTATGCGACATAAGCATCGCACCGCAAAAGAGGATGCGCACTAGGGGTTTTCGATAGGGAGGCGCTGCGCGAGCAGTCGGGCGCCGGCGCAGGACGCAGCGTCCCATTCGGGGAACGGTGTGACGCGGTCGGGCGCAGGATGCGGTGAACGTCATCCCGGCGGTTGCGCACGTGCCCCGACGCCCGGGTTTACCCGGTATCCTTCGCGGCGCACCTGTCTAACAATTGTTAGCGACATTTCGCCCGTTTCTGAAGCATTGGAGTTGCCGTCGTGACTGGAATCCCTCTCCCCCCCTTTGTTCCGCCGCGCTTGCTGCGCTGCGTCGCCTCGACCATGTTGGGCGCCGTCCTCTGGGCTTGTGCCGGCGGCGCGTGGGCCGACAACGCGCTCTTCGAACGACTGCCCAGCGCCGTCAAGAGCAGCAAGACGATCAAGTGGGTTGGTGACTCCTTTGCGCCGTATCGCATCGTCGGCGACGACGGCAAGACGGTCACCGGGCTCGAAACCGACCTCGCGCGCGCGCTGGAGCCGCTGCTGGGCGTGCGCATCGAGCAGCACATCGTCAGCAATCTTCCCGCCTTGCTGGCGGGCATCGACACCGGGCGCTACGACATGTCGACCGGGCCGGTGTTGTCCACCCGGCCGCGCGAGGAGCGCTACGACCTGGTGACGTGGCTGCTGAGCAAGCCGGCATTCATCGTGCCCACTTCGGGCCGCAATACCACGAAGCTCGAAGATCTGTGCGGCATGCGACTGTCCTTCGCCGCCGGATCCAGCCAGGAGCAGTACGCGATCAAGGTCGGCGAGCGCTGCGTCAACGGGGGCCTGCCGACGGTGCGGCTGGTTCCGCTGCCCGACCAGAACGCCACGGTCATGGCGGCGCAAGCGGGGCGGGCCGACGCCGCCTCGATGCAACTGGCGGCCGCGCTGTATCTGCAGAAGCAGAATCCCGGCAAGTTTTCAATTCAGACCGACCAGACGGACGCGCTGGGCGTGCTCCACCTCGGTTTCGTGATGAAGAAGAATTCTCCGCTGGCCCCCGTGCTGCAGGACGCGTTGAAGCAGCTCTGGGCTTCGGGTGCATACCTGAAGATCCTCGACAAATGGGGTCTGGCGAACGCGCAGACCCCGGAACCCCGGCTGAATCCGTCCTCGAACTAACGATTCCACCTCGATGTCAGCAGTGTTGTCCAACCAGGAAGTCAGGCCGTCGCCCCAGGCGGCGCGAATCGAGGATGTGTCGCAGGCGCGGCCCCGCAGAAGCCCGCTGCGCGTGGCCGTCACGGTGGTATTGACCCTCATCGCGCTGCAGGTGGCGCTGTTCCTGTTCACGAATCCCCGCTTCGAGTGGCCTGTGGTACTGAAGTACCTTTTTGCCCCCAGTGTCCTGCATGGACTGGAGGTAACGCTGGCGCTGACGGCCATCGCCATGGTCATCGGTTGCACGCTCGGCACCGTGGCGGCGCTGGCACTCATGGGTGACTACCGGCCGGCACGGTATGCGGCGCAGGCATACCTCTGGGCCTTCCGCGGCACCCCGCTGCTCATCCAGCTGATCTTCTGGTACAACCTGGCGTACCTGATTCCGAACTTGACGATCGGGCTGCCCTTCGGCACGCCCTGGGCGCAATGGCCCACGAACGAGGTGATCACGCCGTTCCTGGCCGCGATACTCGGCCTGGGGCTCGCCGAGGGCGCCTACATGACCGAGATCGTGCGGGCCGGCCTGCTGTCGGTCGATCCGCGCCAGCAGGACGCGGCCAAGGCCATCGGCATGACGCCGGCGCGGACCTTCTTTCGCATCGTGCTGCCGCAGGCACTGCGTTTCATCATTCCTCCGACCGGCAACCAGGTCATCAGCATGGCCAAGGCCACGGCGCTCGTCAGCGTCATCGCCATGAATGACCTGCTGCACTCCGTGCAGCTGATCTACAACCGCACCTACGAGATCGTGCCATTGCTGATCGTTGCCGTGATCTGGTATCTCGCCGTCATCACTTTGCTGTACGCCCTGCAATCGCGGCTCGAGCGCCGATACTCACGCGGCCAGCAGCGCTCCGCCGCGAAGACGGCGGGGGGAGCTGCGCGATGACGAGCGCCGACCCCGCCGTGGCCAGTGCGCCTGTCCTTCGAGTGCGCAACCTGGTCAAGCGCTATGGCAGCTTCGAGGCGCTGCGCTCCGTGTCGATGGACGTGAACGAAGGCGAGGTGGTGGCGATCATCGGCCCGTCGGGCTCGGGCAAGTCCACCTTCGTGCGCTGCCTGCATCAATTGGAAAGCATCGAGGGCGGCGCGGCTTACCTCGACGGCGAATTGCTGGGCTACGAATGGCACGCAGGACACCTGCGCGCCTTGAGCGAAGGCGCCAAGGCGCGCCAGCGCCGTCACCTCGGCATGGTGTTCCAGCAGTTCGGGCTGTTCCCGCACATGACCGTTGAAGGCAACGTCATGGAAGGCCCCATCCAGGTGCTGGGCGACCGCGTGGAAGACGCGCGGTCCCGCGCCCATCACCTGTTGCAGCGCGTCGGCTTGGCGGAAAAGCTGCTGGCCTATCCGCAGCAGTTGTCCGGCGGCCAGCAGCAGCGCGTCGCCATCGCGCGCGCCCTGGCGATGCGCCCGCGGGTGCTGCTGTTCGACGAGCCGACCAGCGCGCTCGACCCCGAGCTCGTCGGCGAGGTGCTGAGCGTCATTGCCGACCTGGCTCGCGCCGGCAAGACCATGCTGGTGGTGACGCATGAAATGAGCTTCGCGCGGGAAGCGGCCCATCGGGTGATCTTCATGGAGGCCGGCCGGATTGTCGAGGAAGGTCCGGCGCAGCAGATGATGACGCAGCCGCGCACGGATCGCCTGCGCGCTTTCCTCTCGCGCGTCATGTAGGCCGCGCAGCCCCATGGGCCCCGCCGGCATGCGAGCGGTCGTGCTGCGCCAGCACGGCGAGATCGCCGATTCCCTGCATCTGCAAGAAGACTTTCCGCGGCCACGGCCCGGCTTCCGGGACGTGATGCTGCGGGTGCGCGCGTGCGCGCTCAATCACCATGACCTGCTCTCGCTGCGCGGGATGCCCGGCATCGACATCGGCCTGCCGCGCATCCTCGGGAGCGACCTGTCAGGCGAAATCCACGAACTCGGGCCCGGCATCGAGCCGGGCGCCTGGCGCGTGGGCGAACCGGTCCTGGTCGACCCGGTCGACGCGGCAAACCGCTTGATCAGCGGTGAAACGCGCGACGGCGGGCTGGCAGAGTTCGCCACGGTTCACGTTGACCAGCTGATGCGGCTGCCGCCGGCCGTGGCCTACGAGCAGGCCGCCGCCTTGCCGGTGGCCTACGGCGCCGCCTACCGCATGCTCGTCACGCGCGGCCGCATCGAGGGCGGCGAACGGGTGCTGATCCTCGGCGCCTCGGGGGGCGTCGGCACGGCCTGCGTGCAACTGGCGAAGATGCTGGGCGCCGAAGTGATCGCCTGCGCCGGCACCCCGGGAAAACTTGCGCGCCTGGCCGGCCTGGGCGCAGACCACCTGATCGATACCTCCACGCAGGATTTTCAGCAGGTTTGCGCCGAACGCTTCGGGCGCGCGCGTGTCTACGACACCGCGAGTTCTGGCGGCGTTGACGTGGTCATCAATTTCATCGGCGGCTCGACCTGGCTGCCCTCGCTGCGTTGCCTGCGCAAGCAAGGGCGGCTGCTGGTCTGCGGCGCGACGGCCGGCTTCGATCCGCAGCAGGACTTGCGACCGCTGTTCACCTTCGAGCACCAGGTGATCGGCTCCAACGGCTGGCGCCGAGCCGACCTGACGGCGCTGCTGGATTTTCTGGCGGCCGGCGCCCTCGAACCGGTGATCGACTCGGTCCTGCCCCTGCATCGGGCTGCCGACGGCCTGCGCGCGATGCAGCGCCGCGAAATCTTCGGAAAGGTCATCGTCACGCCCCACCGCGACGGCTGACAATGCCGGCCGGGCTCAATGCCGTCCGCCCGCCTTTGACTTCGGAGCACGCTGCGGCAAAGGAAGCTCGTAGATCCGTTGCAAAAGCCTGATCAGGGTGGCCCGCTCGGGGGCGCTGAGCATGGACGTCGCCTCCACGTCGGCGCGCACGATGTCCCGCTGCACTTTCCCGACCAGGCGGCGACCCGAAGCGGTGAGGTGCAGGCCCAGCGCGCGCGTCTCGCGAGCATGCGGCCGCTTCCTGATCAGTTCCCGTTGCTCGAACGAGGCGACCAGTGACACCAGGTTCGGGGGCTTGACGCCGAGCACGTCGCACACCTCACGACTGCTCATCCCGGGGTTGTCCGCCAGCAGCACCAGCACCGAATACCAGCCGGGGCGCAGGTTGTACTGCTCCAGGCCGTCGGAGGCGTGCCGCAGGATCGCCGAATGCGCGCGCCGGCAGTTATAGCCCACCAGCTGTTTCAGCGCGGTCTGGTCGACGTCCTCGAAGACCGGATCCGCTGAATTGGCCGCCGCGGGCGGCCGCGGGTGCCCAGTCGCCCTGCCCGGATTGGCCCGCGTCGAAGATTGATCCCACTTGTCGATTGCCATTCAGATCCTCCCGCCTGCGAATGGCGATAAATGCAAGTCGCCTCGCCATGTCATTTCCCGGCCAGTGACGGCAGCCACGTCGCGATCCCCGGAAAGGCAAACAGCAGGGCCAGGCCGAGGAACAGCGCGATCAGGAACGGCATCACGCCGCGATACACGACGCCTACCGATTCGCGCGTCACGCTGCGCACGATGAACACGGCCACGGCCACCGGCGGGATGATAACGCCGATCATCAGCGTTACCGCGATGATCATCGCAAACCAGATCGGATCGATGCCGAGTTGCAGGACCACCGGATAGAAGATCGGCGTCGCCAGGATCATGAAGGCGATGTCATCGATGAACGATCCGCCAATCAGGTAGACCAGCAGGATGATCCCCACGATCACCAGCGGGGGCAGTGCCAGGCTCTGGGTCCATGCCGACACCACCATCGGGATTTTGGACATCGCGACCATGTGGCCCAGGACCGTCGAACCGCCGATCAGCAGCAGCACCATGCATGCCATGCGCAATGATTCGGAAATCGACTTGAGCATGCCGCGTAAGCGCAGGTCGCCGGTCCCCAGCGTGAGTGCCAGCACCGCGATCGAACCCACGGCGCCGCCCTCGGTCGGCGTGAACAACCCGCCCAGCAGGCCGCCGATCACCACCGCGAAGATGACGCTCGGCCACAGGACCAGCGGCAGCCCTTTCAGGCGCTCTCCCCAGCCGCAGCGCTCGGCGGTCGGCGCTGCCGCCGGGTCGATCCGGCACCAGCCGAGGACGACCACGAGAAAGAAGCACGCGATCATCAGGCCGGGAACGATGCCGGCCAGGAACAGCTGCCCGACCGACTGCTCGGTGATCATCGCGAAGATGATCAGGTTGCCGCTCGGGGGGATGAGCATGCCGATCGTCCCGACGCTGGCCACGACGCCGGTGGACAGCTTGCGGCTGTAGCCATAGCGGTCCATCTCCGGAATCGCAACGCTGGAGAACGTGGCGGTGGTGGCGAGCGTCGAGCCCGAGATCGACTTGAAAAGGGTGGCCCCGACGACCGTGGCCAGCGCCAGTCCTCCGGGAACATGCCCGACGAAGCGGCGCGCCACGACATAAAGCTTTTCGGCCATTCCCGAATTGAACGCCACCTGCCCCATCAGGACGAAAAGTGGGATCACCGTGAACCCGTAGGACGTGAAGACGTCGAAGAAGTCCTTCGCCAGCAGGTTCAACGCGGCGTCGAAAGAACGGAAATAGGCCACGCCGGCGAAGCCGACCAGCGCCATCGCGAAAGCCAGCTCGATGCCCGTCATGAACAG
>JAMPXR010000437.1 GCA_023701085.1 Ramlibacter sp.
AGCTGCTCCAGCGTCAGGATCTTCGACGGGATGGTGCGGAACACCGCGCCGGCGCCGCGGTACTGATTGAACGCGTTGACGCGGAAACGCGCCAGGCCGTCGATCTCGAACGAGAAGTCGACCTCCAGGAATTCCTCGTAGGTCTTGCGCTGCGTGTCGTTCATGATGTCGTACACCATGGCGTGCACCTGCTTGTGGTCCAGCGGGTCGATGTTGATGCGCCGGACATCCCCGTGAACGCGGATCATGGGAGGCAGGCCCGCGGACAGGTGCAGGTCGGATGCCTTGTTCTTGACGCTGAATGCCAGCAGCTGGGTAATATCCACGAGCTCCTCTTTTGTAATAAAACGTTCCGGTGGCCCGGTTCATTATGACGACGATTGCCCACAACCTCCAGAGAGTTCATGCGCGAATCGCCGCGGCCTGTGCGCGCGCACAACGCCCGGCGGGCGACGTCACGCTGCTGGCCGTGTCGAAGACCTTCGGCGCCGATGCGGTGCGCGAGGCTTTCGCGGCCGGCCAGGGCGCGTTCGGCGAGAACTACATCCAGGAAGCCGTGGACAAGATGGCCGCGCTGCGCGCATTGCCCTTGCAGTGGCACTGCATCGGGCCGATCCAGAGCAACAAGACGCGGCTGGTGGCGGCCCATTTCGACTGGGCCCACACGGTGGACCGGCTCAAGATCGCGCAGCGGCTGTCCGAGCAGCGCCCGGCGCAGCTGGCGCCGCTGCAGGTCTGCATCCAGGTCAACATCGACGCGGGCGCGACGAAAGCCGGCGTGGCGCCCGACCAGGTGCTGGCGCTGGCGCGCGAGGTGGCGCGGCTGCCGCGTCTGACGCTGCGCGGGCTGATGACGATCCCCGAGCCGGCGCCCGACTTCGAGTCGCAGAGGGCCATCCACCTGCGCGCGAAGGCGCTGTTCGACGAATTGCGCGGTGCCGGCCTGGCGCTGGACACCCTGTCCATGGGCATGACCGCCGACCTGGAAGCCGCGATCGCCGCCGGCAGCACCATGGTGCGGGTCGGCACGGCGATCTTCGGCACGCGGCCGGCTGCCACTTCCGCTGCCGCAGGGGCGGCCTGACCTTGCCGCGGGCCGGGCGCCGCCACTCGCGCGCGCGGGTCTTGGGTCTTATTCCAGAGTGGCCTGCCGCACCGCGTGCTCCCAACCGGCCATCAATTCGGCGGCGCGGCCGGCATCCAGCGCCGGCAGGAAGCGGCGCTCGGGGCGCCACAGCGCCGCCAGCTCGCCGGTGTCGCGGTACACGCCGCATGCCAGTCCGGCCAGCCATGCGGCGCCCAGCGCCGTCGTCTCGGTGACCGCGGGCCGCACCACCGGAATGCCCAGCAGGTCGGCCTGGAACTGCATCAGCAGGTCGTTGACGCTGGCGCCGCCATCCACCCGCAGCTCACTCACCGGCGCGGCGCCGGCGGCCACCGCGTCGCGGCTCATGGCCTGTAGCAGCGCAGCGCTCTGGAAGGCGATGCTCTCCAGCGCGGCGCGCGCGATGTGCGCCAGCGTCGTGCCGCGCGTCAGGCCCGTGATCGTGCCGCGCGCCCGGGGCTTCCAGTAGGGGGCGCCCAGGCCGGTGAAGGCCGGCACCATCATCACGCCGCCGGCATCGGGCACGCTTTGCGCCAGCGCCTGCACTTCGCCGCTGCCCTGGATCGCGCGCAGGCCGTCGCGCAGCCATTGCACCACCGCCCCGCCGACGAACACGCTGCCCTCCAGCGCGAAATCGTTGGAAGGCAGCGTCGCGCGCGGCCCGCCTTCACTCGCGCCCCCGCCCGCGCGGGGCAGGGCCTGCGGCGGGCGGCTCGCGACGGTCGTCAGCAAACCGTTCCTGGACTCGATGAAGTTCCCGCCGCTGTGCATCAGCATGAAGCAGCCGGTGCCGTAGGTGTTCTTGGCCATGCCCGCCTGGAAGCAGGCCTGGCCGAACAGCGCGCTTTGCTGGTCGCCGGCCACCCCGCCGATCGGGATGGGGCCGCCGAGCAGCGACGCCTCGGTCAAACCGAAGCGCGTGCTGGAGGGCAGCACCGCCGGCATGAGCGCGGCGGGGATGTCCAGCAGCGCCAGCAGCTCCTCGTCCCAGCGGTTGTCGTGCACATTGAACAGCATGGTGCGCGATGCATTCGTGACGTCCGTGGCATGCAGCGCTCCGCCCGTCAGTTGCCACAGCAGCCAGCTGTCCACCGTGCCGAACGCCAGCTCGCCGCGCCGCGCCTGCTCGCGCGCGCCGGCCACGTTGTCCAGCAGCCACTTGATCTTGGTCGCGGAAAAGTACGAATCGATCAGCAGGCCGGTGCGCGACTGGATCAGGGCGGCATGGCCCTGTTCCCGCAACTGCGCGCACAGTGGCTCGCCGCGCCGGTCCTGCCACACGATCGCGTTGTGCAGCGGCTGCCCGCTCCGGCGGTTCCAGACAATCGTGGTCTCGCGCTGGTTCGTGATGCCCAGCGCGCGGATGTCGCCGGCCGCCAGGCCCACGTCGGCGAGCGCGCGCCGCGCCGTGGCGAGCTGGCCGCGCCAGATCTCCATGGGATCGTGCTCGACCCAGCCCGGCCGCGGGTAGATCTGCGGCAGCTCGTGCTGCGCGAGCGACACCACATGGCCTTGTGGGTCGAACACGATGCTGCGCGAGCTGGAGGTTCCCTGATCGAGTGCGAGCAAGTAGGTCATTGACATCTCCGACGATGGCGCATCGTAGCGCCCCGGCCCCGCCCGGATGGCGCGCGCCGCGGCGGCGGCATCGGCTAGCGCGGCATGGCGCCGCGCATCAGCCAGACGCGGCTGTGCGAATCGACCTTCAGGCTGCTGTTGACGATGGCGATCGCGCCGCGCCGGTTGACCGCCAGCTTGTTCGTCAGTCCCTGGCCGCTGCCATTGAAACCGCCCGCGGCATCCGCGCTGCCCGGCACCGTGGCCGGGCCGGCGAACGAGTCGCCGCCGTCGCCCGAGACGACCAGCGCCAGTCCGCGCGGCGGCTGGCGGCGCTGCGCATACAGCTCCCACAGCACGTAGACGCGCCCTGCCCCGTCGACCGCCAGGGCCGGGAAGCCCGCGCTCACGGACCCCTGCGGCATCGGCCGGGAGATCTCGCGCGGCGGCTCGAAGCTGCGCGCGCCGTCCGCGGAGCGCGTGTAGCGGATGTGATGGCCG
>JAMPXR010000438.1 GCA_023701085.1 Ramlibacter sp.
CCTCGGGGCCCAGGTCGATCACCCAGTCGGCCTCGGCGATCACGTCCAGGTCGTGCTCGATCACGATGACGCTGTGGCCGCCGTCGACCAGCCGGTGCAGCACGCGCACCAGTTTCTCCACGTCGGCCATGTGCAGCCCCACCGTGGGCTCGTCCAGCACGTACAGGGTGTGCGGGGCCTTCTGGCCGCGGCGCGTGATGTCGTCGCGCACCTTGGACAGCTCGGTCACAAGCTTGATGCGCTGCGCCTCGCCGCCCGACAGCGTGGGCGAGGGCTGGCCCAGCGTGAGGTAGCCCAGCCCCACGTCTTCCAACAGCCGCAACGGATGGCTGATATGGGGCATGGCCGCGAAGAACTCGCAGGCCTCGTCCACTTCCATGCGCAGCACGTCGCCGATGTTCTTGCCGCGCCAGGTCACGGCCAGGGTTTCGGGATTGAAGCGCGCGCCATGGCAGGACTCGCAGGGCACTTTCACGTCCGGCAGGAAGCTCATCCCGATGGTGCGCAGCCCCTGGCCCTCGCAGGTGGGGCAGCGCCCCTCGCCGGTGTTGAAGGAAAAGCGGCCCGGCCCGTAGCCCCGGGCGCGCGCCTCCAGCGTGTCGGCGAACAGCCTGCGGATGGTGTCCCAGAATCCGATGTAGGTCGCCGGGCAGGAGCGCGGCGTCTTGCCGATAGGCGTCTGGTCCACTTCCAGCACCCGGTCGATGATCTGGTAGCCGTCCAGCCCCTTGCACCCGACCCAGGGCGGGTGCTTGCCCTCGGCGTCGGCCTCGCGCCCGGCCTTGCTGTGGCGCTGCTGCACGATGGCCTGCACGTTGTGCAGCAGGACGTCGCGGGCCAGCGTGGACTTGCCCGACCCGGACAGACCGGTCACCGCGACGAGGCGGCGCAGCGGCACGTCCAGGTCGATGTCGTCCAGGTTGTGCAGGTGCGCGCCGCGCAGCCGCAGCCTCGCCGTCGCGCCGTCCACCACGCGCCGCGCCTGCACGGGATGCTTCATGGCCTGCAGCAGGTAGCGGCCGGTGACCGATTCGGCGGCGCCCGAAATGTCGGCCGCCGACCCCTGCGCCACCACCCGCCCGCCGCGCTTGCCCGCGCTGGGCCCGATGTCGATGATGTGGTCGGCGCGGCGTATCGTGTCTTCGTCGTGCTCCACCACCACCAGGGTGTTGCCCTTGCCGCCCAGCTTGTGCAATGCGTCCAGCAAAATCCGGTTGTCGCGCGCGTGCAGGCCGATGGTGGGCTCGTCCAGCACGTAGCACACGCCTTGCAGGTTCGACCCCAGCTGTGCCGCCAGGCGGATGCGCTGCGCTTCCCCGCCGGAAAGCGTGGGCGCGCCGCGGTCCAGCGTGAGATAGCCCAGGCCCACCTCTTCCAGGAATTCGAGGCGGCTGCGGATCTCCGGGATCAGGTCGCGCGCGATCCCTTCCTCGCGCGCCGACAGCACGCCCTTGACCTGCAGGCTCTCGACCCAGCGGCGCACATCCACCACCGACAGCGCGGCGATCTCCGCGATGCCGGTCTTGTCGAATTTCACGTTGCGCGCCTGCAGGTTCAGCCGCGCGCCGTGGCAGGCGGGGCAGACCTCGTCGGTCACGTCTTCCACTTCGGGTTCGGCGAAAGTCTGCTCCCGGCCCTTGTGGTCCTCGGCCTGCACCGTGTCGTCGAATGCCTTGCGCTGTTCGCGCGTGAGCTTGACGCCGGTGCCCACGCATTCGGGGCACCAGCCATGCTTGCTGTTGTAGGAGAACAGGCGCGGATCCAGCTCCGGGTAGCTGGTGCTGCACATCGGGCAGGCGCGCCGCGTGGAGAAGACCTCGACCTCGCCGATGTGGCGGTGCGAACCGAGCCCGGCCAGCATCGCGCCCTTCAGCCCGTCCAGCGGCGCCAGCACGTGCAGCACGCCCTTGCCGTGCTCCAGCGCGAGAGCGAGCTTTTCGCGCAGCAGGGCCTCGTTGGCGGGCGTCACGTCCAGGTCGCACACCGGCAGCTCGATGGTGTGCTCCTTGAAGCGGTCGATACGCGGAAAGCCCTGGGTCGGCAGGAAATTGCCGTCCACGCGCAGGTGGGTGTAGCCGCGCGGCCGGGCCCAGTCGGCGAGCTCGGTGTACACGCCCTTGCGGTTGATCACCAGCGGCGCGAGCAGGCCGATGTGCTGGCCGCGGTAGCGCCGCATCAATTGCGCGGCGATGCTGTCCGGCGTCTGCGGTCGCACTTCCGCGCCGTCGTGGACGCAATGCTGCACGCCGAGCTTGACGTAGAGCAGGCGCAGGAAGTGCCAGACCTCGGTGGTCGTGCCCACCGTGGACTTGCGCCCGCCGCGCGACAGCCGCTGCTCGATCGCCACCGTGGGCGGGATGCCGTACACCGCATCCACTTCCGGCCGTCCCGCCGGCTGCACGATGCTGCGGGCGTAGGCGTTGAGCGACTCCAGATAGCGCCGCTGTCCTTCGTTGAACAGGATGTCGAACGCCAGCGTGGACTTGCCCGATCCCGACACGCCGGTCACAACGCTGAACCTGTTGTGCGGAATATCCACCGACAGCGACCTGAGGTTGTGCTCGCGCGCGTTCACGATCTGGATAAAAGAATTGGGGTCAGACTCCAATTTCCTGGAACCGCCCGCCGTATGGCCCCTCGCGTGCGAGGAAATTGGAGTCTGACCCCAATTTCGCGGCTCGGAAACGATCATGCCCAGCGTGCCGTCGTATTCGCGCAGCGCCCGCGCCGTGTGCGAACTCGCGTGCAGCTTCACCTCTTCGGGCGGGCCTTCCGCGACCAGCAGGCCGCCCGCGTCGCCGCCTTCGGGACCGAGGTCGATCAGCCAGTCGGCGGCGCGGATCACGTCCAGGTTGTGCTCGATCACGACGAGCGAGTTGCCGCCTTCGAGCAGCTTGCGCAATGCGCGCATCAGCTTGGCGATGTCGTCGAAGTGCAGGCCGGTGGTCGGTTCGTCGAACATGAACAGCGTGCCGCGGGTGGCGGTCGCCTGCCGGCTGGCCGTCGCGTTCTTCGCAGCTTGCGCCAGGAACCCGGCGAGCTTGAGGCGCTGCGATTCGCCGCCCGACAGGGTCGGCACCGGCTGGCCCAGCTTCACGTATTCGAGCCCCACGTCCACGATCGGCTGCAGCGCGCGCATCACCTCGCGGTCGTTCGCGAAC
>JAMPXR010000439.1 GCA_023701085.1 Ramlibacter sp.
GCTGTCGCTGATCCCGATGTTCTACAAGACCGCGTTCGAGATCAGCAACTCCCGAATTGTGGTGAACTAAGTCTTGAACAAGTTGCGGTTCACGGCGCCGGTGCCGGTGGGCAGCCGGCTGCGCGGCCACATGAAGCTGCTGGTTTGCGAGCCGATCGAAAACGGCGGCTACCAGATGGCCTGGCAAGTGACCGTCGAGCGCGAGGGCAGCGACAAGCCGGTGTGCATCGCCGAGTCGCTGACGCGGCGCTATCCCTGATACGCCCGGAGGATTCGCCCAGCCGAGAGGCAGGACCGATGCGGCGACGCGGCGGGCAATGCGCCGCGCGCAAGCTAATGAGCCGGCACCGTGGCCGCCTGCTCGATCGCCGGGGCGAAGAAGTTCCCGCGCGCGAGGAACGTGTAGTCGGCTTCCAGCGCGCCTATCCCTATCAGGGTGATGAGCAGCAGCGGGGGCACCAGGATGGCGTACACCAGCGCGAGCCGTTCCCACAGCATGTGCATGAAGACGGCGACGATCAACCCGGCCTTCAGCAGCATGAAGACGACGATCAGCGACCAGCGCAGCAGACCCTGGACGTGGAAGTAGTCGACCGCGTACGACGCCGCGCTGAGCACGAACAGCAGGCCCCAGATCTTGAAGTACATCCCCAGCGGATGCTGCTGGCCTTGCGCCTGCGAAGCCGGGTGCTCGCCCGCGGGGGCGGCCTGCCTGTGTTCGGTGAGTTCCATGGAGTGCCCCTGCGTGATCAGCGCTACCAGAGATAGAAAAACGCGAAGATGAAGACCCACACCAGGTCCACGAAGTGCCAGTACAGGCCCATGATCTCGACGATCTCGTAGTTTCCCCTGCGGCCGGTCAGGAAGCCCGGGCGCTGCTGGTCGAGGGAGCCGCGCAGCACTTTCGAGGCGACGATCAGCAGGAAGATCACGCCGATCGTCACGTGCGTGCCGTGGAAACCGGTGATCATGAAGAACGCCGATCCGAACTGTGCCGCCCCCCAGGGATTGCCCCAGGGGCGCACCCCTTCGGAAATCAGCTTGTACCACTCGAACGCCTGCATCCCCACGAAGGTCGCGCCCAGGGCCGCGGTCGCCAGCAGCAGCGCGAAGGTGGTCCTGCGGTCCCGCCGGTAGCCGTAGTTCACCGCCAGGGCCATGGTGCCGCTGCTGCTGATCAGGACGAAGGTCATGATCGCGATCAGCAGCAGAGGGACGGTCTGGCCGAACAGCGTCAGCGCGAACACCTCGCTGGGATTCGGCCAGGGCACGGTGGTGGAAATGCGCACCGTCATGTACGAGATCAGGAAGCTGCCGAAGATGAAGGTGTCGGACAGCAGGAAGATCCACATCATCGGCTTGCCCCAGGGCACGCCCTTGAAGGCGCGCTGGTCCGAGGACACGTCGGCGACGATGTCGCGCCAGCGGCCGGGCGGTGCCAGCGTGCCGGCGGCAGCGATTGCTTCGTGCGGGGCCATGGTTCGCCTCCTGGGTCACAAGGGGGTCGACGAGCAGATCGCCAGCCCGAGTTCATCCGACACGAGCAGCGCGTAAAGCGCCACCCAGACGGCGAGCAGGTAATGCCAGTAGGTGGCGCACAGTTCGACGCCCAGCCGCAGCCTGGCCGTGTCCGAACCGCGCCATGCCCGAAGCGTGGCGCGCACCCATGCCACCAGCCCGCCCAGCACATGCAGGCCGTGTACCGCGGTGAGCAGGTAGAAGAAGGCGGCGGCGGCACTGCTGGCGACGAGGTAGCCGGCGCCGCTCAGCTGCTTCCAGACCACCAGCTGTCCCGCCACGAAGCCGAGGGTCAGCAGGCCGCCCACCCACAGGCCGCGCCGCACGGCGGCGAGGTCGGCGCGGCGCGCGGCATGCACCGTCCACTCCATCGCCAGGCTCGCGCCGACCAGCAGCGCGGTGTTCAGCATCAGCAGCCTGGGCCGCGGCAGCGGGTTCCAGTCCGCCAGGGCGAGGCGCATGGCGTAGGCGCTCGCGAACAGCGCGAACAGCGAGCTCGCGACGCCCAGGAACACCCACAAGGCCGCCTTTGCCGGCGGCCGTGCCGCTGTCGCGCGCACCTCGGGAACGGGGCCCCCGGCTTGCCAGGGCCGCACGTTCAGCGTCTGGCGCATCAGCCACCACACGACGGCCGCCATCAGCACGGAAAGGAAGACCAGGCCGATCGTCATGGCGTTTGCCCGCCGCGGGCCCAGGCTTCGTCCGCCACCTGCGACGGCGGGACGTTCTGCGGGATGTAGTCGCTGTTCAGGCCGGGGACGCCGTAGTCGTACGCCCAGCGATGGACCACCGGCAGCTCCTGGCCGAAATTCCCGTGCCTCGGGGGCGTCTGCGGCGTCTGCCATTCCAGGGTGGTGGCGCGCCACGGATTGCCGCCGGACGGCCGGCCGCGGAAGTAGCTGCGGCCCAGGTTGTAGAAGAACACGAGCTGCGCCGCGCCGACCACGAAGGCCGCCAGCGAGATCCAGGCGTTGAGCAGGTGCGCCGAGTCGGGGATGAAGCTGGTGCCGGCGATCACGTAGTAGCGCCGCGGCACACCCATGAACCCCAGGTAGTGCATGGGGTAGAAGATCGCGTAGGTGCCCACGAAGGTGATCCAGAAATGGATCTTGCCCAGCGTGTCGTCCAGCATGCGCCCGGTGACCTTCGGATACCAGTGGTAGATGGCGCCGAACACCACCAGCACCGGCGCGATCCCCATCACCATGTGGAAGTGCGCGACCACGAACATGGTGTCCGACAGCGGCATGTCCACCACCACATTGCCCAGGAACAGGCCGGACAGGCCGCCGTTGACGAAGGTGAAGATGAACGCGATCGCAAACAGCATGGGCACCGTGAGCTGGATGTTGCCCTTCCACAGCGTCAGCACCCAGTTGTAGACCTTGATCGCGGTCGGGACCGCGATGACCAGCGTGGTGGTGGCGAAGAAGAAGCCGAAGTACGGGTTCATGCCGCTGACGTACATGTGGTGCGCCCACACGATGAAGCTCAGCCCGCCGATGATCAGGATGGCCCAGACCATCATGCGGTAGCCGAAGATGTTCTTGCGCGCATGGGTGCTGACCAGGTCGGACACGATGCCGAAGGCGGGCAGCGCCACGATGTAGACCTCGGGGTGGCCGAAGA
>JAMPXR010000440.1 GCA_023701085.1 Ramlibacter sp.
GCGATCTTGTAGGCGATGATGCCCTGCTTCACGTCGTCGCGGTCGGGCAGGCCCAGGTGCTCCTTGGGCGTCACGTAGCACAGCATGGCGGTGCCGAACCAGCCGATCATGGCCGCGCCGATGGCGCTGGTGATGTGGTCGTAGCCCGGCGCGATGTCGATGGTCAGCGGCCCCAGCGTGTAGAACGGCGCCTCGTGGCAGTGCTCGAGCTGCTCCTCCATGTTGGCCTGGATCATGTGCATGGGCACATGGCCGGGGCCTTCGATCATGGTCTGCACGTCGTGCTTCCACGCGATGCGCGTGAGCTCGCCCAGGGTGCGCAGCTCGGCGAACTGGGCCTCGTCGTTCGCGTCGGCGCCGCTGCCGGGGCGCAGGCCGTCGCCCAGCGAGAAGCTCACGTCGTAGGACTTCATGATGTCGCAGATGTCCTCGAAGTGCTGGTACAGGAAGCTCTCCCTGTGGTGGGCGATGCACCACTTGGCCATGATGGAGCCGCCGCGCGAGACGATGCCGGTGCGGCGCCTGGCCGTCAGCGGGATGAAGGGCAGGCGGATGCCGGCGTGGATGGTGAAGTAGTCCACGCCCTGTTCGGCTTGCTCGATCAGCGTGTCGCGGTAGATCGCCCAGGTCAGGTCTTCGGCCACGCCGCCCACTTTGTCCAGGGCCTGGTAGAGGGGCACGGTGCCAATGGGCACCGGGCTGTTGCGGATGATCCAGTCGCGCGTGGTGTGGATGTTGCGGCCGGTGGACAGGTCCATCACCGTGTCGCCGCCCCAGCGGATAGCCCACACCAGCTTCTCGACTTCCTCCTCGATCGACGAGGTGACGGCCGAGTTGCCGATGTTGGCGTTGATCTTCACCAGGAAGTTGCGGCCGATGATCATGGGCTCGATTTCCGGGTGGTTGATGTTGGCCGGGATGATGGCGCGCCCGCGCGCCACCTCGTCGCGCACGAACTCCGGCGTGATGAGCTTCGGGATCTGCGCGCCCAGCGGGTTGCCGCGCAGGCGGGCTTCCTTGCCGGCATCGGCCAGGTACTCGGCCATCCACTCGCGCCTGCCGTTCTCGCGCAGGGCGACGAACTCCATCTCGGGCGTGACGATCCCTTTGCGCGCGTAGTGCATCTGGGTGACGTTGGCGCCGGCCTTCGCGCGGCGGGGCGGGCGCTGCAGGCCGGCGGCCTCGGCGCGCAGGGCGGCGATGCGCGGCGGGTCCCCGCTGCGCTCCTCGTGGCGGGTGCCGTCGTCCAGCGCCTTGCGCTCGCGCCCCGCGTAGGCCTCGGTATCGCCGCGCGCTTCGATCCAGGGCGCGCGCAGGCCGGGCAGGCCCTGGCGCACGTCGATGTGCGTGGCCGGCTCGGTGTAAGGCCCCGAGGTGTCGTACAGGGTCACGGTCTCGCCGTTGCTCAGCGCGACTTCGCGCATGGGCACGCGCAGCTGCCGGTGCTGCTGGCCGGCCGCGTGGACCTTGCGGGAAGCGGGAAAAGGCTCGCGCGTGAGCGCCAGCAACTGGGCGAGCTTGTCGGGTGCGTTCATCAGGGCCATCCTTTCGGTTGCGCTACAACAGGTGCTCCGAAAGGGGATGGCAGGTGGCGGTCCGTGAGGTGGACCAATGCCTGACAGCTCTGCTTACGCCGGTACGAACCGGTTCAAGTTCACGGGTTTGGGACTTGCCATCTCAGCGAATCCGGCCTTTCGGCCGGTCCGCACCCCGGAGCGAGGCGAAGTATAGCGCGCGCTCAGGCGCCGCCGGCGGGCACCAGCGTCGTGGGCTTCGAGTTCGGGTCCATCTGCGGGTAGTCGCGGCTGAAGTGCAGGCCGCGGCTCTCGTGCCGCGACTGGGCCGAGCGCACGATCAGGTCGGCCACCGTGACCAGGTTGCGCAACTCGAGCAGGTCGCGCGTGACATGGAAGTTCGCGTAGAACTCCTGGATCTCGGCCTGCAGCAGCCGGATGCGGTGCGCGGCGCGTTCCAGTCGCTTGTTGGTGCGCACGATCCCGACGTAGTCCCACATGAAGCGGCGCAGCTCGTCCCAGTTGTGCGAGATCACCACCGCCTCGTCGGCGTCCGTCACCCGGCTCACGTCCCATGGCCGCACTTCGGGCGGCATGGGCAGCGGCGTGGCCTCGATGTCCTGGGCCGCCGAGCGCGCGAACACCATGCACTCCACCAGCGAGTTGCTGGCGAGCCGGTTCGCCCCGTGCAGGCCGGTGTAGGCGGTCTCGCCGATGGCGTGCAGCCCCACCAGGTCGGTGCGCCCGGCCAGGTCGGTGTGCACGCCGCCGCAGGTGAAATGCACCGCCGGCACCACGGGGATCGGCTCGCGCGTGATGTCGATGCCCAGTTCCAGGCAGCGCCCGTGGATGGTGGGGAAGTGCTCGCGGATGAACTGCGCCGGCTGGTGCGAGATGTCCAGGTAAACGCAGTCCAGGCCATGCTTCTTCATCTCGAAGTCGATCGCCCGGGCCACCACGTCGCGCGGCGCGAGTTCGGCGCGCGCATCGTGCTGCGGCATGAAGCGGGTGCCGTCGGGCAGCTTGAGCTGGCCGCCCTCGCCGCGCACCGCCTCGCTGATCAGGAACGACTTCACATGCGGGTGGTACAGGCAGGTCGGGTGGAACTGGATGAATTCCATGTTGGTGACGCGGCAGCCCGCGCGCCACGCGGCCGCGATGCCGTCGCCGGTGGCCGTGTCGGGGTTCGTCGTGTACAGGTACACCTTGCCCGCGCCGCCGGTGGCCAGCACGGTCTGCGGCGCGCGAAACGCGACCACCTGGTCGGTCGCCTCGTCCAGCGCGTACAGGCCCAGGCAGGACGCCGGGCCCGTCGAGGTGATGCCCAGCTTGCGGCTGGTGATCAGGTCGACCAGCGTGTGGTGCTCGAACATCGTGATGTTCGGGGTGCGCCGGACGTGCTCGATCAGCGTCTGCTGCACGGCCGCGCCGGTGGCGTCGGTCACGTGCGCGATGCGGCGGGCGCTGTGGCCGCCTTCGCGCGTGAGGTGCAGGTGGCCGGACTCCTGCGAGAACGGCACGCCCAGGTTGCGCAGCCACGCGATGCTCTCGGGCGCGTGTTCGACCACGAAGCGGGTGGCCGCCAGGTCCGACAGCCCCGCGCCGGCCACCAGCGTGTCGTCCAC
>JAMPXR010000441.1 GCA_023701085.1 Ramlibacter sp.
AAGCCGGTGGCTGCGCGGGTGTCGGGGCTGTTCATGGCGGGCTATGATACTTGCCCCCCATGGCACGCAAACCAAAAAGAGGCTACTTCGTCCGCGGCCAGTTCGTCGCCGAGGGCAGCGAACTCGATCTGGAGCTGAAAACCGAGCTCCGGGGCCAGGAAACCAGCAAGTCCGAACTCAAGCGCGAAAGCGCCGAGCTGCAAAAGCTCGGCGAGGCTTTGCTGGGCCTGCGCCCGGCCCTGCTGGAAGGTCTGGCGCTGCCCGACAAGCTCGCCGAGGCGCTGGCCGAGGCCGCGCGCATCAGCGATTTCGAAGGCCGACGCCGCCAGATGCAGTTCATCGGCAAGCTCATGCGCGGCCTGGACGAGCCCACGCTGCAATCCGTGCGCGATGCGCTCGAGGAGCAGCGCAAGGGCTCGGCCGGCGAAGCGGTCGCGCTGCACCTGGCCGAGAAGTGGCGCGACGACCTGATCGGCAAGGAAGAAGCGCTGCAGCAGTGGCTGAGCGCCTATCCGCAGACCGACACGCAGCAGTTGCGCGCCCTGATCCGGCAGGCGCGCAAGGATGGCGCCCCGGGCCAGGACGCGCTGTCCAAGGGGCTGGCACCGCGGCAAGGCCGCGCGTACCGGGAAATCTTCCAGTTGGTCAAGCAGCAGCTGTCGGCCCCCGCCAACGCTTCCGATTCGCAGGAACACACGCATGGACACTAACTTCGACCCGGTGCGCATCGGCATCGTCTCCGTCAGCGACCGCGCCTCCTCCGGCGTCTACGAGGACAAGGGCTTGCCGGCCCTGAAGGACTGGCTGTCGCGCGCGCTGAAGAATCCGATCACGTTCGAGGCCCGCCTGATCCCGGACGAGAAGGACGGCATCAGCGCCGCGCTCGTGGAGCTGTGCGACGCGGGCTGCGCGCTGGTGCTGACCACGGGCGGCACCGGCCCGGCGCCGCGCGACGTGACCCCCGAGGCCACGCTGGCGGTCGCGCAAAGGCAGATGCCGGGCTTTGGCGAACAGATGCGCCAGATCAGCCTGCGCTTCGTGCCGACCGCGATCCTGTCACGCCAATGCGCGGTGATCCGGGGCAACAGCCTGATCATCAACCTGCCCGGCCAGCCCAAGTCGATCCAGGAAACGCTGGAAGGCCTCAAGGACGACGAAGGCGGGCAGGTCGTTGCGGGCATCTTCGCGGCCGTGCCTTATTGCGTCGACCTCATAGGCGGGCCCTACCTGGAAACCCGTGACGAGGTGTGCAAGGCGTTCCGGCCCAAATCGGCCGTGCGGGCGCCACGCTAGCCCGCTCGCCGCGGCGCAGCAAGAACAACGAGGGGGGCTTCATGTCGATTTATCGCTGCAACAAATGCGGCTTCGTGTCCGAAGACGCCGCCACGCCGGTGGGGGAGAAAGTTTCCTGCGGACGATGCGGCACCCCCTGCACCGTGTATGGCACCGTGTTCTTCGTTGAAAAGCTCGTCGAGCGGTATTTTTCGGCGATCAAGGAACTCAATGCATTGAAGCAGGAGGAAAAGCCCCAGGCGCCGCAGGAGGATGCGCAGGCGGCGACAGACCCGCCATCAGACGCCCTCGACGTGGACGAACGCAAGACGGCGCAGCTTGCCACCGCCAGACAGCACGCACCCTTGCAGGCATGGTTTTCCTCCCGGCAGATCGAGGCAAAGTTCGATCTCGCGGCAGTCGACACCAGCGGATTCTTCGACGACGCGGCCCAGCGGCTCGGTCAGCGCCTGGACCTGTTCGCCGAACTCATCGATCGGGTCCGGTTCGCCTATCGCAAGGGCCAAAATACCGTGTTCCTGGATTTGAGCAAGATCGCGCAAAAGGACTCGCAGGCGATCACGGCGCTATGCCGGGAACTCTACAGTCATACGTTCTTCGCCCGTTACTACTACCAGAAGCAGGAAAAGCACCTTCGACTCAACCTGCAAAGCGCCCCTGCCATTCGGCAGTTCTTTGACGGCGGCTGGCTGGAATGGTTTGTATTCGCCGAGGTGCTCGAGATCTTCAGGAAGCGCGGCAAGCCGTTTTCATGCGCGCGCGACGTGAAGATCGTGTTCGCCAACGAAGACCTTCATGAGCTGGATATCGTCTTCCTTCAGGACGGTCAAACCGCGCCCATCTGCATCGAATGCAAATCCGGCGAATTCAGGCGGGACATTGATAAATACCTGCGGCTGCGCAAACGGCTGGGCGTCGACCGAAGCCGCTTTGTCATCTGCTCGGCGGATTTGACGGACGAGCAGGCCGCGGGTCTGTCGGCCATGTATGAGCTGACCTTCGTCAGCTTGACCGCCCTGCACAAGCAGCTCGATTCGCTGGTGTAGGGTCGGCCGCCTACTTGCCGACCAGCTGCGTCAGCTTGTCGGCCTCGAAGCTTTCCTTGAGGGCGGCGTCCTGGGGGACGCACTCTTCGCCCTTCCTGGAAGGGGCGAGCTTCTCGATCGCATGCCACAGCAATGCGATCTGGTGCTCTTGCGTCGCGGCGTGATCGATCAGGCCCTTCATCGCCTGCGCCAGCGGATCGTCCTTCTCGGTGATGCCATAGGCGGAAAAACCCATCTGGTTGGCCGCATGCTCGCGCCGCTTGCTGTCCTCGGCCTCGATGATCCGCGCCGGGATGCCCACCGCGGTCGCGCCGGCTGGCACCGGCTTGGTCACCACCGCGTTGGAACCCACGCTCGCGTTGTCGCCCACGGTGAATCCGCCGAGAACCTTCGCGCCGGCGCCCACCACCACGTTGCGGCCCAGGGTCGGATGCCGCTTGGACCCTTTGGCGAGCGAGGTGCCGCCCAGCGTGACGCCCTGGTAGATGGTGCAGCCCTCACCGATCTCCGCGGTTTCGCCGATCACGATGCCCATGCCGTGGTCGATGAAGACGCTGCCCGCGATCTTCGCGCCCGGATGGATTTCGATACCGGTCAGGAAACGCGAGAACTGCGAAATGAAACGCCCGAGCCAGCGCATCCCGTGGGTCCAGAACCAGTGCGACACGCGGTGCGCGATCAGCGCATGCAGTCCCGGGTAACACGTCAGTACCTCCCACTTGCTGCGCGCGGCAGGGTCGCGGTCGAGGATGCACTGGATGTCGGAACGCAGGCGGGTGAACATGGGCAGGCCC
>JAMPXR010000442.1 GCA_023701085.1 Ramlibacter sp.
GAGAAATCCGCCTTGGGCACGAATTCGGTCCCGAGCAGCGGCACCATGGCCACGCTGGTGGCGAACACGGCCACGGCCAGCAGCACCGTCGCCGGCCGGTGCGCCAGCGCCCAGCGCAATATGCCCTGGTACGCCTCGCCCAGCGCGTCGGTGCCGCGGTCGAACCAGCCGGTGACGCGGCCGACCGTCCTGTCGTAGAACGTGAGCCTGCGCGGGGCCGTGCCGTGCGCGTGGATGTCCGGGTCGTGCCAGACGGAAGACAGCATCGGGTCGAGCGTGAAGCTGACGAACATCGAGATCAGCACCGCCGCGACGATGGTCACGCCGAACTCGTGGAAGAACTTGCCGATGATGCCGCCCATGAAGCCGATCGGCAGGAAGACCGCGACGATCGAGAAGGTGGTGGCCAGCACCGCCAGCCCGATCTCCTGCGTGCCGTCCAGCGCCGCCGGGTACGGCGCCTTTCCCATCTGGACGTGGCGCACGATGTTCTCGCGCACCACGATCGCGTCGTCGATCAGCAGGCCCACGCACAGCGACAGCGCCATCAGCGTGACCATGTTGATGGTGAAGCCGAACATGTACATGAACAGGAAGGTGCCGATCAGGGCGATCGGCAGCGTCAGCCCGGTGATGACCGTGGAGCGCCAGGAATTGAGGAACAGGAACACGATCAGCACCGTCAGCAGCGCGCCTTCGATCAGCGTCTGCCGCACGTTCTCCACCGACACGCGGATCGGCCGCGAGCCGTCCAGGATGGGTTCGAGCCGCACGCCCGGCGGCATCTGCCCCGACATGTCCTGCACCGTCTTCTTCAGGCCGTCGATCACCTGGATGGTGTTTTCGTCCTGCGATTTCTGCACCGTCAGCAGCAGGGTCCGCGCGCCGTTGTAGAGCGCGAGGCTGTCCAGCTCCTGCGCGCCGTCGGCGATGCGCGCCACCTGGTCGACGCGCACCGGCGCGCCGTTCTTGCGTGCCACGATGATCTTGCCGAAGTCCTCCGGCCGCTGCATGCGGGCGTCCACCTGGACCACCCGGTCCTGCGCCAGCGAGCGGATCGCCCCCACCGGCAGGTCCTGGTTCTCGTTGCGCACCGCGGCGGCCACCTGGTCGGCGGTGACCCCCATGGCCTCCATGGCGGCGGGGTCGAGGTAGACATTGATCTCGCGCCGGGTGCCGCCCACCAGCGTGATCGAGCCCACGCCGCGCACGTTCTCCAGCCGCTTCTTGAGCACCTGGTCGGCCCAGTTGGTGAGCTCGACCGGGCTCATCTCCTTGCCCCTGGACGCGTCCGGCAGCACTGCCACCGACCAGATCGAGCGGCTGGCAGGATCGAAGCGCAACACGCGCGGCTCCTTCACCTCGGTGCGAAAGCCCGGGCGGATGAAGGCGACTTTCTCGCGCACGTCCTCGGCCGCCTTGCGCCCGTCGATGTGCAGCTGGAACTCGATGATGACCACCGCCTGGCCTTCATGGCTGCGCGAGGTGAGGGCATTGATGCCCGCGATCGAGTTGACGCCTTCCTCGATCTTCTTGGTGACTTCGCTCTCGACGATTTCGGGCGAGGCGCCCGGGTACTCGGCCGTCACCACCACGACGGGAAAGTCGATGTTCGGGAACTGGTCGACCTTGAGGCGCTGGTAGGAGAACAGGCCCAGCACCACAATGGCCAGCATCACCATGGTCGCGAAGACCGGGTTCTTCAGGCTGACGCGGGTGAACCACATGGTGGGTACAGGGGCTGGGGGCGGGCGGCTCGGGGTCAGCGCGTCACGGACTGGGGCCCTTGGCGGCCGCGGCGGCCGTGAAGCGCACCGCCGTGCCTTCGCGCAGCGGCCCGATGTTGCCTTGGACGACCACCGCGCCGGCGGCCAGTCCATTCACCGCGACCATGATTTCCTTGCCGGCTTCGCCACGGGCTCCCAGCTCCACCGGCTTGTGCGCGATCTGGTTGTTCTCCACGGTCTGCACGTAGGGCGCCGGCTTGTCGGTGCGCACCGCCGACAGCGGTACGGCCAGGGCCGAGGTTCGCCCGGTGCCCAGCGTGCCCTGCGCGAACAGGCCCTGGCGCAGGCCCGAGGGATCGGCAATGGCGAGATAGGCCAGGACGCTGCGGCTGCCGGCCTGTGCGCTGGGGTTGATGCGCGAGACCCGGGCCCGCACCGGCCGGCTGCCGCCTTCGATCTGCAGCAGCGCTTCCTGCCCGACCCGCACATCGACCGAGTCCGCGGGGCTGAGCGCGGCTTCGAGCTCGAGCCGGCTCAGGTCGACGATCTCGATGACGCGCGCCTCGACGGCCACGCGCTCACCCGGTTGCGCCAGGCGCTGCGACACGATCCCGGAGATCGGCGCCCGCAGCACGGTATCGTCCAGCGTCTTGCGCGCCACCTCGACCGCCGCCAGGGCGGCCTTGTGATTGGCTTGCGCGGCCGCCAGGTTGTTCATCGAAGTGTCCAGCGCGGTCTTCGAGATGAAACCCTGGTCCACCAGCGCCTTGTTGTTGTCCCACTGGCGCTGCGCGATGTCGATCTGCGCCTTGGCCGCGTCGGCCTGCTGCTGGGCCTGCCTGACGCGGGCGTTGTATTCGGTGGCGTCCACCCGGGCGATCACCTGTCCGGCCTTGACCGTGTCGCCTTCGCGCACCGCCAGGCCCTGCAGCTCTCCCGCCGCGCGCGCCTTGACCAGGGCCGAGTTCACGGCCTTGAGCGAACCGGAGATCGGCAGCCCCTGGGCGAGTTCGCGCACCTGCGCCTTGACGACGTCACCAGCCGCCAGTTCCACGATGGTCTGCGCCTTGGCCGCGCTGGCCTGCGCTACCGCCTCCTGCTGCGCCTTGCGCGCGCCCAGCGTGCGGACGACGCCCAAGGCGATCAGCGCCACCAGCAGCGCCAGGGCCAGCCATGCGTAGGATGCGCGCCGGTTCATGTCGTGGCCCGCCCGTCACCGTGGGGGACTTCCTGCGGCCGGGTGCACAGGCCCTGCAGCAGGATTTCGACCTGGGAGGCGATGAAGCGGTGCGGGTCCAGCGCATGGTCCTGCGGCAGGCACATGACCAGCGAATGGCGCATCATGGTCAGGAAGATCATCGGTCCCGTGATGGCGAACGTCGCGTACGCCATGTCCTTCAC
>JAMPXR010000443.1 GCA_023701085.1 Ramlibacter sp.
CCCACTTGTGGGCCAGGATCAGGCTGGCGAGCTTGGGCACCTGCAGCGCGTAGTCGGTGCGCCGCTCTTTTTCGTTCGGCCAGCCCAGCAGCGTCAGCGGCGCGCTCTTTTCGGTGTGCCAGATGCCCTCGATGGCGGCGATCTTCGCGGGCTGGTGCTCCAGCGTATTGAGCCCGTGCAGGTCGCCCGCGAGGATTTGCAGCGGGATCGCGATGGCCCCGGCGAAAACGCCGGCCCGCAGCGCGCGGCGCGTGCCGCCGTTGGCGGTGCCGCGCAGCAGCTGCCAGGCCGACAGGCCGGCGATCAGGAAAGAAGCGGTCAGCGCGGAGGCCAGCAGCTTGTGCGCGAGCCGGTAGGGGAACGAGGGATTGAAGATGACGGCCAGCCAGCTCGTCGCGTGGAAGCGCCCGTCGATGATCTCGTAACCGGCCGGTGTCTGCATCCAGGAGTTCAGGCTGAGAATCCAGAAGGCCGACAAGGTGGTGCCGGCGGCGACCAGGAGCGTCGCCAGCAGGTGGACCCGTCCCGACACGCGGCCGCGCCCGAACCGCATGATGCCCAGGACGGTGGCCTCCAGGAAGAACGCGGTCAGCACTTCGTAGCCCAGCAGCGGCCCCGCGATGTTGCCGGCGCGTTCCATGTAGCCCGGCCAGTTGGTGCCGAACTGGAAGGTCATCGTGATGCCGGTGACCACGCCGATGGCGAACGTCAGCGCGAAGATCTTGGTCCACAGGTAGTAGGCCTCCTCCCAGCCGCGCGCCTCCTGCACGTCGCGGGCGGCGCCGTGCCGCAGCCTGAAGTACACCAGGAACCAGCACAGCGCGATGTTGATGGTGGGGAAGAGAATGTGGAAGGCGATGTTCGCGCCGAACTGGATGCGCGAGAGCAGCAGCGTGTCCATGCGGCCCATTATGGGCGCAGCCTGCGCGACCGTGCGCGACAAACGGCTGTCCAGCAGCGGCCTTGCCGCATGGGCGGTGTGCGCCGCCGTCAGAACAGAGCCTGTTGAAACGGATCGGCGCCGGGACGGATGAATCGGCCCACGTCGAACTCGATGCGCTCGCGGTTGAAGCCGATGCGGTCCACCGTCTTCCTGAAGCGTTGCGCGACCAGGTCCGCCCAGACCCCGCTGCCTTTCATCCGCGTCGCGAAGTCCGGGTCGTAGTCTTTTCCGCCGCGCATCTCGCGGATGCGCGACATCACGCGTCGGAACCGGTCCGGGTGGTGCAGGGCCAGCCATTCGCGAAAGAGCGGGCCGACTTCCAATGGCAGCCGCAGCACATGATAGAAGGCGCTGCGCGCGCCGGCGTCCCAGGCGGCTTCGAGCACCTGCTCCATGTCTTCGGTGACGAACGGAATGTGCGGGGCGAGGCTGACGCCGACGGGCACGCCGGCCTGCGCGAGGCGGCGAATCGTCATCAGGCGCCGGTGCGGCGCGGCGGCACGCGGTTCGAGCGTGCGCGCGACCTCGGCATCGAGCGTGGTGATCGTCAGGTACACCCCTGCCAACTTGTCGCGGGCCATGGGCGCGATCAGGTCCAGATCGCGCTCGACGCCGCCGGACTTGGTGACCATGGAGAACGGATGCTGCAGCTCGCGCAAGAGTTCGATGAGCGAACGCGTCAGCCGCAGCTGCCGCTCCACCGGCTGGTAGCAGTCGGTCGCGGTGCCGATGCAGATCAGCTTGGGCTGGTACGAGGGGCGGCCGAGATCGCGGCGCAGCGCGGCCGCGATGTTCGTCTTGGCGATGATCTTCGTTTCGAAGTCCAGGCCCGGCGACAGGTTCAGGTAGCTGTGCATGGGCCGCGCATAGCAGTAGACGCAGCCGTGTTCGCAGCCCCGGTAGGGGTTGACCGAATAGTCGAAGTAGATGTCGGGCGAGTCGTTGCGGGTCAGCGCGGTTTTCGCTGTTTCGAACGTGACTTCGGTGCGGGGGCTTGCCCCGTTCGCCTGAAGCTCGTCGAGCGTTCCCCAGCCGTCGTCGGTGGCGATGCGGTCGGTCGCTTCGAACCGATGAGGCAGGCGGCTGGCACTGCCTCTTCCCTTGATCGCGGCGGGAGGAATTCGGAATTCCTTGATCACTGTTTATATTAACAGTGATCTGGGGAAAGCGTGCTGTGATGCGGGTTCGTTGCTGGGCTACGGTTGACAGTGGTTCCTTGCGGGGCTATGCAAGACATCGGTCCGGGGGCGGAGGCCGGCGGCCGGGCATCCGTTCTCCGGCTCACGCTCGCGCAGGACCGGTCATGAAAAACGCGCGCCTCGTCTGCGTGCGACCGATTTGCCCGAAAGGCTGTCCAGGCCAGCGCGAATGGAGCCTGCGCCCGGACACCCAACCGCCGGCCTCATCAGGCCTGGGGTGGTGCTTCGGAAATGCGGGTGCCGCCGGCTGAGTCGGGAGATGGTGGGTGTCGGGCAGCGCGTGCGCCTTGCCCGCTGGGCGGCTCGTCCCCTGGCGCGCCCGCTCCAGGTTCAGCGCCAACAGCCGTTTGAGAATTTCCTCGTCGGGCATGGCGGGCGTGTAGTCGGTCCAGCCATAGGCGGCGGCCAGGGCGGCATCCAGCGACTGAAGCGCGGCGTCATCTGCAAGGTATTGTGGCCCGCCTCAGCGGCGCCCCCGGCTTTTGGCGCGGCTTTCGATTCGTCGAGGTCGACAATGTCTGCGATACCCAACATCCCGTTGCGGCAGCGCACCCGCGCCGGCCGTGCCGCACCAGGCCCCATGAGGCCGGTGGTTGGGTATCCGGGCGCAGGCTCCATTCGCGTTGCCATGGACCGCATTGCACGAAGGCGGTCGCGCGCAGACGAGGCGCGCGTTTTCCATGACCGGTCCTGCGCGAGCGTGAGCCGGAGAACGGATACCCGGCCGCCGGCCTCCGCCCCGGACCCGCAAGCACCGGCCTCACGCTGACCCACGATCGCGAGCGAGAGATAGCCCGCTTGCTCCCCAGTCGGCAACGTGATACACACGAACCCGGGATGTGTTTCATCATGTATCATCGTTCGAAATGACACGAGGCGCCCGGATCTTCCGGTAGAGAAGAGCGGGCCGAAGGAGACAAAGATGATCGATTGCGACGAAAGCGCCGGCGCGCCGGTGCCGGGGGCCCTTATGCGACGCCGTGCG
>JAMPXR010000444.1 GCA_023701085.1 Ramlibacter sp.
AGCGGGGATTGCAGGCCCTCGCATGGCGTATGACTTCCAGACCGCTGCCGTCGGGCAGGCCCAGGTCGACCAGCAGCACGTCCAGCGTGTCGGCCGACCGGTCCAGCCAGGCGCAGGCCTGCGCGACGGTGCCCACGCTGCCCGCCAGCGCCAGCCGGTCGCTGCGGCCGACGCTGGCCGCGAAAAACTCGCGCATTTTCGTGTCGTCTTCGACGATCAGTACACGCCACATCTTTTCCCCCCGCTCCCGCGGCCGCACCCCGCCTCCCAGTATGCATGCGCCCGGGCGCCGCGCATAGCCCCGGATTCCCATGAATATGGGAACATCCGCCATGGCCGTGACACACCTGCTCTATCTCCACGGGTTCCGTTCGTCGCCCCGCTCGACCAAGGCGCAGAAAGTCGCCGCCCGCGTCCGCCAGCGCCACCCTGCGGTGCGTTGGTGGTGCCCGCAGCTGCCGGCCTCGCCGCGCGCGACGATGGACATGCTGATGCAAGGCGTCGCCGACTGGCCGGGAGATGCGATGGCCGTGGCGGGGTCCTCGCTGGGCGGCTTCTACGCCACCTGCGTGGCCGAAGCCACGGGCTGCCGCGCCGTGCTGCTGAATCCCGCGATCGATCCGGCCCGCGACCTCGCCGCCCACACCGGGGAGCAGACCGCCTGGCACGACCCGAGCCAGCACTTCGTGTTCGAGCCGCGTTACATCGATGAATTGCGGGCGCTCGAATGTGGCCCCGTTGCGCACCCCGGCCACTACTTCGCCGTGATCGCCAAGGGCGACGAGGTTCTCGACTGGCGCGAGATGACCGGGCGCTACCCCGGCGCGCGCATCAAGCTGCTGGAAGGCAGCGATCATGCGCTGTCGGACTTCGACGACCACATCGACGAGGTGTTCGCCTTCCTGGACCTCGCTTGAAGCAGGCCGGCCGACTGCCATGGGAAAATCCGGGCCATGTTCGTATTTTTTGATGAAGCCGGAAAGTTCCTCGCCGGCCGGGTGCTGGCGCAGGCCGAGGCCTCGGCGCAGGTCGAGCTCGACAGCGGCAAGCGCGTCAAGGTCAAGACCGGCAACATCCTGCTGAAATTCGATGCCCCTTCGCCCGCCGAGCTGATGCACGGCGCCCAGGCGCTGGCGCCGACGATCGAGCTGGAACTGGCCTGGGAATTCGCCCCGGAGGGCGAGTTCGCTTTCGACGCGCTGGCGCGCGACTATTTCAGCGCCAAGGCCACGCCGCTGCAGCAGGCGGCGATGCTGCTGCGCCTGTTCGAGGCGCCGCACTATTTCCGCCGCGCCGGCAAGGGCCGCTTCCGGAAGGCGCCGGCCGACATCCTGCAGCAAGCGCTCGCCGCCATCGAAAAGAAGAAGCAGGTGCAAGCCCAGATCACGGACTGGGCGCAGCAACTGGCGGCCGGTGCCTGCCCAGCGCCGATCCGTGAGCAGTTGTTCAAGATCCTGTTCAAGCCCGACAAGAACGCACCCGAATACAAGGCCGTGGTGGAGGCGTCCCGCAGCACCCACACCGCGCCGCTGGAGCTGCTGCAGAAGGCCGGCGCCATCGCATCGCCCTACCAGTTCCACTGGAAACGCTTCCTGTTCGAAAACTTCCCCAAAGGCACGGCCTTCCCGCCGGTGCAGGCACCGGCGATCACGCAGGAGTTGCCGGTGGCGGATGTACAGGCGTTCTCGATCGACGACTCCAGCACCACCGAGATCGATGATGCGCTCTCGGTGCAAGGCCTGGGCACCGGAACGGTCACCGTGGGCATCCATATCGCAGCGCCGGGGCTGGCGCTGTTGCCGTCCGCCGCGCTCGACCAGCTGGCGCGCCAGCGGCTGTCCACCGTCTACATGCCGGGCTACAAGATCACCATGCTGCCGGAGGACGTGGTGCAGGCGTACACCCTGCAGGAGGGGCGCGACTGTCCCGCCGTTTCGCTCTACGTCACGTTCGACGAGGCGACGCTGGCACAGAAGGAAGCGCACACGCGCCTCGAACGGGTTCCCATCGTGGCGAACCTGCGGCACGACCAGCTCGACGAGACGCTGACCGAGTCCTGGCTGCAAGGCGAGGTCGCCGGCCCGCAAGGCCTGGAGGAGATTCGCGCGCCCTTGTCGTTCCTGCTGCGGCTGGCCGGCTGGCTGAAGTCGCAGCGTGAAGTCGTGCGCGGCAAGCCCGAAACCTTCAACCGGCCCGATTACAACTTCAAGTTGATCGGCAACGACGGCGCCGAACCCAGCGGCGCCGAGCAGGTGCGGATCACGGTGCGGCGGCGCGGCGCGCCGCTGGACCTGATCGTGTCCGAAGCGATGATCCTGGCCAACAGCACCTGGGGCAGCTGGCTGGCCGAACTGGGCGTGCCGGCGATCTACCGCAGCCAGGCCAGCCTGGCGCCCGGCGTGAAGGTTCGCATGGGCACCAAGGCGCTGCCGCATGCCGGCATCGGCGTCAAAAGCTACGCCTGGAGCACCTCGCCGCTGCGGCGCTACGCGGACCTGGTGAACCAGTGGCAGATCATCGCGGCGGCCCGCCATGGCCGCACGGCCGCCCTGGCCGCGCCCTTCAAGCCGAAGGATGCCGAGCTGTTCTCCATCGTGTCGGCTTTCGATTCAGCCTATGCCGCTTTCGCCGGGCATCAGGCGGGCATGGAGCGCTTCTGGACGCTCAAGTACCTGCTCCAGGAAGGATGGTCGGAGCTGGTGGGCACCGTGCTCAAGGAAGGCCTGGTGCGCGCCGACGACCTGCCCCTGGTGCTGCCCGTGCTGGGCGGCGCCGACCTGCCGCGCGGCGCGCGGGTGCGCGTGCGGCTCGGTGGCGTCGACCTGATCACGCTGGACGTCAAGGGCACCATCGTCGAGCGCCTGGATGTGGCGGCCGCGCCACTCGATAGCGAAGAGGAGGAGGCCGAGGACGAGCCGGTGGCCGGACCGATTGCCATCGCCGTCGATGTCAACGACACTGAGGAAACCTCCGCCGCCACCCTCGACAGCCCGGCTTCGTGAACCTGCGCTCCTTCAGTACCTTGCAGATCGCGCTCGGCGCATCGTTCGCGGTCCACGCGGCGCTGCTGACGGTGCGCTTTGTCGATCCCGAGGGGTTCAACCGCGTGTTCCAGGAC
>JAMPXR010000445.1 GCA_023701085.1 Ramlibacter sp.
GCCACGGGCTGGCCGTCGAAGGCCAGGTAGGCCTGCACGGTTCGCAGATCCGGCCCGGCGGGGCCCAGCGCCGACGGCGCGCCCAGGACGAGGCCGCCGTGATTGTGCAGGTCGGCCAGTTGCGCCAGCACCGGGCTGTCGCGCCAGTCGCACAGCCGCGTTTCGATCACTTCGATGGCGGGCAGCACCGACTCGACGGCGCCGCGCAACATGGCCTCGTCGGGTTCGCCCGCCGGACAGACGAGATCGCGGCCCAGCCGCAGTGCCAGTTCGACTTCCACGCCGCGCATGCGCCACTGCGGACCCACCAATGCGGCACCGCTCGCGTGCAAACCGCCGGCCGGCAGCGGCGCGCAGCGCGGCTCGGTGCCCGGCGTCCTGGCGTCGACTTTCCATCCACCCACCGCACCCAGGCCTTGCACGGTCTCGTCCTGCACCGCGTAGGCGGCGGCACTGTCCCGCGCCGGCACATCCGCATGGCGCAGCACCGCGACGCCCTTGTGCGCGCGCACCAGGCGCCGCGCGACGCGCCCGGCATCGAACGGCGCGGCCAGCTGCAGCGCCGCGCCCGAACTCATGGCGCGATGCGCGCCGCCGCGGCGCGCGAAGTCAAGCCCATGCGTGTCTCCAGGGGGAGCACGCATGATATCGGCCCTCGCTCAAGCGCGCAGGCGGGCCTCCAATGTGATCTCGGGCACCGCGGCCAGCGCCTTGGAGACGGGGCAGTTCTTCTTGGAGATGTCGGCGAGCTCCTGGAATCTGGCGGGGTCCAGGCCCGGCACCGTCGCTTCCATCGCGAGCGCGATGCGGTCGATCTTGAAGCCCTCGCCGTCCTTGACCAGGCGCACGGTGGCGGTGGTGTCGATGGCGCTGGGGTTGAGGCCGGCCTTTTCGCAGGTCACGGCGAAGAACATGGTGAAGCAGGCCGCATGCGCGGCGCCGATGATTTCCTCGGGGTTGGTGCCCTTGCGGTCATCCGCGAAGCGGCTGGCGACGCCGTACGGGTAGCTCTGCAGTGCGCCGGTTTCGGTGCTGACCTGGCCCCGGCCGGTCTTGCCGCCGCCTTCCCAATGAACGCTTGCCTTTTTCTCGAACATGGATATCACTCCTGGGTATGGTGCGCCGAGTTTGCGCAAGGGCGCAAACCCGGTCTGTAGGACGGGGCCGCCAGTGTAACTGCGGGCCCGGCGGGGCGTCGCCCCATCGTGCCTGGGAAAACGTCAAGCGCTTTTTCCGCGAAGCTACCATTGCTCTTTCACCCACACTGAACCCGCCATGCTGAAAATCACCAAGGTCGAACCCTTCATCCTGCACGTCCCCGTCACCGGCTCGCAGATCGCCGATAGCACTCACACCATCACGCACTGGGGCGTGGTCGGCGCGCGTATCGACACCGAAGGCGGACTTTCGGGTTACGGCTTCACCGGCACGCACGCCTGGCTGCCCGGCGACCGGCTCATCACGCAGTGCATCGCCACCTGCCACGCGCCCCTGTTGATCGGAGAGGACGCCGGCGACGTGCAGCGCCTGTGGCTCAAACTGGCGCGCAATCCGGCGCTGCAATGGATAGGCCGCGCGGGCATCACGACGCTGTCGCAGGCGGCCATCGATACCGCGCTATGGGATCTCAAGGCCAAGCAGGCCGGCGTGCCCCTGTGGAAGGTGCTGGGCGGCCAGGTGCGCGACAAGGTGAGGGCCTACAACACCGACATCGGCTGGCTCAGCATCGCGGACGACAAGCTGGTCGAAGGGGCGCTGCGCGCGGTGGCGCAGGGCTTTACCGGCATCAAGATCAAGGTCGGTTCCACGGTCGAGCGCGACCTGCGCCGGCTCCAGGCGGTGCGCCGTGCCATCGGCGACGACATCACGCTGGCCGTCGACGGCAATGGCAAATGGGACCTGGCGGAGTGCCTGCGTTTTTGCCGCGGCGCCGAGCCCTTCGACGTGTACTGGTTCGAGGAGCCGCTGTGGCACGACGACGTGAAGGGCCACGCCGAACTGGCGCGCGCCACGCGCATCCCGGTGGCGCTGGGCGAGCAGCTCTACACGCAGGACGCATTCTCGGAATTCTTCCACCAGCAGGCGGTGCACTGGGTGCAGCCCGACGTGACGCGCATGGCGGGCGTCACGGAAGTCTGGCGCGTGTGCGAGACGGCGCATTCGCACCGCCTGCCCGTCGCGCCGCATGCCGGAGACATGAGCCAGGTGCATGTGCACCTGAGCTATGCACACCCGGCCTGCGCCGTACTCGAATACATCCCCTGGATCAAGGACTGCTTCACCGATCCGGCCGAAGTGATCGACGGCAGCTTCCGCCTGCCGGCGCAGCCGGGGGCAGGGACCACGCCGACCCGCGAAGCCTGGGAAGCGTTTCGCCAGAGCGTGGGCTGACGGCGATGGCCGCGCGCGAACGGGACCAGTTCGGCCGCCCGGGCGGCGGGTGGCGGCTGCGATTGCGCCGCGTCATCTGGGAATCCGACACCCGTGCCGGGCGCGTGTTCGACAAGGTCATCATCGCGGCGATTCTGCTCAGCGTCGCCGTGGTGATCGTGGACAGCGCGGCCGGCTGGCACCGGCAGTTCCACAGGCAGTTCGCCGCCGCCGAATGGTTCTTCACGGTGCTGTTCACGATCGAATACGCGGCGCGCCTGTGGACCGTGGACCGTCCGGCGCGTTATGCGGTGAGTTTCTTCGGCCTGGTCGACCTGATGGCGGTCCTGCCCACCTACCTGGCGCTGCTGTTCCCGGAGCTGCACGCGCTGATCGACGTGCGAATCCTGCGGCTGCTGCGCATCTTCCGGATCTTCAAGCTGACCGAGTACGTCGTCGAATACCAGGTGATGGGCGAGGCCCTGCTGGCGAGCCGCCGCAAGATCCTGGTGTTCCTGGCCGCGGTGCTGATGGTGGCGCTGATACTGGGCACGCTGCTGTACGTGGTGGAGGGGCCGGCGAACGGCTTCACGGACATCCCGACGGCGGTCTACTGGGCCATCACCACGATCACGACCGTCGGCTTCGGCGACATCACGCCCAAGACGGACATCGGCCGCTTCATCGCGTCCATCATGATGCTGATCGGCTGGGGCACGCTGGCGGTGCCCACCGGCA
>JAMPXR010000013.1 GCA_023701085.1 Ramlibacter sp.
AGGCCGGCGTGATGATCGAAACCAGTCGGTCCTTCATGCCACCACTCCCTTGCGTTGCGCAGTCGTGGCCACGAACGCCGCACCGCCGTGCATGCCGATCGACAGCAGAAGCGCGAGCCAGGCGAAATCGGGCATCGTGACCCCCGGCGCGCTGCGCATCGCCAAGATAGCGACCCATGCCGCACATAGACCGCTGCCCAACGCCAGTTGCAGCCACAGCATCTTGCGCTCGTAGCCGCAGATTGTTAAAAAGCTCGACCAGAAGTCGGAAAGCCGCAGCGCGGCGGCCGCCAGCACCGGCCACAGGATGGTCAGCGCGGGCTCATAGGCCGGATACCAGCGCTGCACTGCGGCCGACAGCGCCAAGCCCGCCGGAAAGGCCAGCACGACTGCTGCTGCCAGCACCGACACCGATACGCTGGCGCTCAGTGTGTAGGTGGCAGCCGCCCCATTCAGGGCATGGCGGCGCGCGAGGGCCGGATAGACCGCAGCATTCAGCATGGCCTGGGCCGATTGAGCGATGAGCACCACAACGCCGGCAAAGGCGTATTGCGCGAATTCGCGCGCCGGCAGCAAGGCTGCGGCAACCCAACGGTCCACGTGCAACACGGCCGAGGCGGACAGCGAGATGCCCAGGAAGACTATGGCCGTATTCCAACGCACCCGGCGGATCGTGCGCCAAGCGACCGCAAGCAGCGTGGCCGCGCGCTCGCCGTGCGTCGCCGCCATCCGCGACAAGATCGCGGCCGACAAGGCGAGGGAAATGACAGTCTCTACGGCGAGTGTCAGCGGCGCCGAACCGGAGAGCGATGCGGTCACCGCGCTGAGTGCGGTGACAAATACGGCGCGTCCGAGATTCTGCAGCGAGTAGCGCACCGGCTGCCCCAGGCTGCGGCTCTCCGTCGTGGCGACCAGATACACCTGTTGCGACAGACCGTGGACGATGGCGACGGCCAGCACCGGTGCGCTCAGCCCCGCTGCGCCCTGGCCCAGCGCGGGAACGAGCAGCAGCACGGCCGCGCAGACGCAGGCCACCAGCGCCGACTGGAACAGCATCACGAGGCCGCGCCGCAGGCGACCGCGCGCAGCCATGAGCGGCAGGTCTCGTTGCAGCAGCGATTGCAGGCCCAAGCAGGCCAGCATGCAGAAGGTGGTCGATACCAGCAGACCCGCACTGTAGGTGCCGAAGTCGGCCACGTCGAGCAGGCGCGCCATCACCAGGATGCGCACCATCATCAGAGCCGTCGCTGTGCCCAGAAGGGGCAAATACCACAGCTGCGCCGCGCGCCAGGGCGCGATCGGCCGGCGGGGGCGTGCGGGAGCGGGAGCCATCGGCAGCTTAACGATCGCCCAGGGGCATCTTGTCCCGGATGTAGTCGACCGGGCGCAGGAGCCAGCGTCGGGACACGCGCGGCAGGTCGCGGCCGTCATCGGGCGCTGCCGTCGTGAGGTTCGCCCAGTCGCCATCCTGCATGCGCTGGAGTACTTCGTCTTCCTCGGACTCGTCGGAGCCGCGGCTGGCGTCGTCGGCCTGCAGCCGACCCGTTCGGATGATCTCCAGCAGCCGCTGCGGGTCGGCGCCGGGCGGATAGCGGTAGGCGGAGGAGGAGAGCGCCCGCACATGCTGCACGTATTGCGGCAGGCGGTGCGTCATGGTGTAGCAAAAGCGCAGGCCCATGCGCCGCAGTTGCCGCTGCGCCGCAACCAGCTCCTGTGGCGGCACGTCCACCTGTAGTCGCACTTGCGCCACCCGCTGCGGGCTACCTGCGTCGGTGCGAAAGCCGGCTTCCTGGTAGAAGGAGGGTGCGGTGGCGATCACCTGCTTGCCCATTGCCGCCGCTTCCAGAGCCGCCGTGCCGCTCGCCAGCACGACGGCGTCGCATTGCGCGATCAGGGCCATGGTGCTCACCTTCTCCCGGCTGGAGATTACCCGCACGCCGCGCGCACGCGCCCAGTCCGAGTAGTAGCGCTCCGGATGGCGGCCGTCGTTCTTGCCGATGCGCTCGCCCCAGTTGGGGTGGCAACGCAGCAGAAGGTCCTGCGGCCCCAGGCCCAGGTGGTCCGTCAGCGCGTCGTAGGCCTGGGTCGGTTCCGGCCACTCGGACTGCCAATCGGCCTCGCCCCAGAACTCGTTCAAGCTACCGGGCAGTAGCAGGATGCGGCGCCGGCCGCCCGCGACAGGCCAACCCGTGGCCTGCGCGTCGCGGTTGTAGGCCCGCCACTCTTTCAGGTTGGTGCCGCTCAGCCGGGAGGCAACATACGATGCAGCGAGTCGGGCTTGGGCGACGGACAGCGGCACGCTGCTCCACTCCCGCACCATGCCATGGATTGACTTCAGGCCCAAACAGGTCTCGTCCGGCAGCAGCTGGATGCCGCCGCCGAACCAGCTGCGCTCGAAGGTGACGACGCGGATGCCGGCGTCGTGCGCTGCTTCGAAGATGGCGCGGGTGCTGTCCATGCGGCCGTTGAATAGGACGACCGCATCGAGCTGTTCACGCCGAATCCACTCCCGCGCCGCACCGTAGGTGAGGGCGATGGCGGGGGCGAGCCGCTTGCGCTGGCGGTCGAACTCGCCGCTAGTGTAGTCGGCCGCGAATGCGAATCGTCCGAGCGTGGCGGCGCTGGAGCCGGCCCAGAGGTAGGCGCGTTCGTCGGCGCCGCCTTCCGGTGCCAGCGCGCCGATCGAGGAGACGCCGGAACCGACGTAGGAGCGCACGCCCCCCGCGCGGCACATCAGGCACTCCATCCAGTCCGGCCGTACGTCGCGCAGCTCGCGGGTGTAGCACGCGGGCAGGTCGGCGTCGCAGGCGAGGTACACGGCGGCATGGCCGGCTTGCTGCACCAGCCGGGCCAGGAACATCATGTGTTCCACGTGCGGCCGCCAGGCATAGAGGGAGGCAAAACCGATGCGCAGGGGCTTCATTGCAGCATCCGGCGGGGGCTCACGCCAGCAGGTCCCAGCTGAGCGGGGTGCCTGCGGCCGCATCCTTGCGCAGGGTCCGGCCCATCACGACGTCGAACAGGCGCGGCTCGAGCCCGAAGCCCGGGCGCACGATGCGCACGTTGTCGGTGCTCAGCACCTCGCCGGCCTTGGTGTCACGCGAGATGTAGAGCGAGCGGCGGAAGGCCAGCGAACGCTTTTCCGCCTCGGTCGGGCCGTAGTGCACCTGGCCCAGGGCCTGCACCGCTCGCTCCGTTTCCGCGCGTAACAAGGCGAATTCGGCCGGCTCCAAGGAGAAAGCGGAGTCCACGCCACCGTCCGAACGCGCCAAGGTGAAGTGCTTTTCGATCACCGTGGCCCCCAGCGCCGTTGCTGCGACAGCCACGCCGCAGCCCATGGTGTGGTCCGACAGGCCGACCTCGCAGCCGAACAGCTGCCGCATATGCGGGATGGTGGCGATGTGCGTGTTGTCCGGCGTCGCGGGGTAGGTGCTGGTGCATTTCAGCAGCACCAGGTCGCGGCAGCCCGCCGCGCGCGCGGTGCGGATGGCCTCGTCGATCTCGGCGGCGGTGGCCATGCCGGTGGACATGATCATCGGCTTACCGGTCGCCGCGACCCGCCGCACCAGCCGCAGGTCGGTGACCTCGAAGGAGGCGATCTTGTAGGCGGGAACGTCTAGCGTCTCCAGGAAGTCGACCGCGGTTTCGTCGAAGGGGCTGCTGAAGCAGTGCAGTCCGTGCGCGGCCGCGCGCTCCATGATGGGCCGGTGCCATTCCCAAGGCGTATGCGCCTGCTGGTACAGCTCGAACAGCTGGCGCCCGGACCAGAGACTGCCGCTGTCCTCGATGACGAAGCCAGGCGCCCGCACGTCCAGTGTCATCGTCTCGGCAGTGTAGGTCTGGAGCTTGACCGCATCGGCGCCTGAGGCCGCGGCGGCGTCGACGATCGCCAGCGCGCGCTCCAGTGACTGGTTGTGGTTGCCGGACATCTCCGCGATCAGGTACGGGCGCCGGCCGGGGCCTATGGGTTGGTTGGCGATCTGCATGCTTCAATTGTCCCCGGCTTCAGCCCGCGACGTCCTCCAGTGTGAAAAGCAGGTGCGGGCCGCGGTCGTCGCTCACCTGCTGCTCGCGGAAGCCGAGGCCGCGGAAGATGCGCAGCGAGGCTTTGTTGCCGGGCTTGACCCGGGCCGCCAGCGGCACGGCCTCGGGGCAGGCGGCGAAGGCGGCGCGCAGGATGGCCGCGCCGAGGCCCAGGCCGCGGAAGGGCGGGGCCAGGAGGTAGCCGATCTCCCAGGCATGGCCTGTTCGTTCCAGCCGCACCTGGCCTACCGGCACGCCGTTGGCCGCCTCCAGCACGAGGAGGCGGCGCTCGGGATTGCCGATCCGGGCGCACAACCAGCGGGAGTGCTCGTCTGCCGCGATGGCATCGGAGTGGAACGCCTGCGCCCGCACGGCCGGATCGTTGGCCCAGTGCAGCAGCAGCGCCTCGTCGGCGGTGGTGGCCGGGCGAGGCCGCAGGGGCACGCCGGCGGCGCTGGCGAGCACTACAGCCACGCGGGCGCTGCCCAGGCCATCCACCAGTCCTTGCGCGGCTCGTCCCAGTTGCTTGCGGGCCGGTGCATCGGCAAGCAGCGCGGCGACGGCTTGCGCCAGCGCAACCTGCAGGCCAGCGCCGGTGTCATGCGCCCAGTGCAGCGCGCCGCGTTTCGAGAGCCGCGGAAGCGTCGCGCGCTGGTTGTCCGCGGTCTGGCAGGCGATCGTGGGGGTGCCGATGCAGCAGCGTTCCCAGGAAGCCGTTCCGCCGGCGCCGATCAGGAGGTCATGGCCGGCGTAGAAGCCATCCAGTCGCGGCAGCTGCTGCGTGAGGCGCGTTTGCGGCCGTTGCGCGCACGCCTCGACCAGTGCGCCGAAGCGCGGCGCGAGCGGGCTGCACACAACCTCCACCGGGCCGTGGAAGCCCGCCTGCTCGCAGGCCGCCAGCGCGTCCAGGCAGGCGCCGGTCGGGTCCGTGCCGCCCATGAAAATGCCGATGCTGCGCACCGGGTCATGGAAGGCGTAGCGCGGCGCTGCCGCGTAGGCGGGGTCCAGCAGCGCATAGGCAGGGCCGCCGAGCACCTTGGCCGTTCGGGGCAGCACCGCCGCATAGGTCTGCTGCGCGTCCTCGTCGTTGCTGTCGATCAGCAGGTCCACGGTCAACGGGCGGTCAGCCAGGTCGTCGATTGCCGCCGTGCGGCAGCCCAGGCGCGCGCGCACTCGGTCGTGCCAGCGCGCATCGAGCCCGTAGTGGTCGGCCAACGCCCAGGTCACGGCGCGCCCTTGCAGCAGCTCGGCACAGGCCTTTGCATCGGCCTCCACGGTGTCGGCGATAGCCGGCAGCCACAGCACCTCTACCCCGGCATGCGCCAGCAGCGCGGCGGCGGTGCCGTCCAGGGGACGGCACAGGAACAGCGGCACGAGGCCGCAGGCGCGCGCCGCCTGCGCCAGCGAAAGACAGCGCTTCACGTGCCCCGAGCCGATCGGGACGGACGCGTCGGCACGCAGGGCGATGCAGGTCATGACTTCAGGCGGGCGGGGTGTAGGCCGAGCGCACCGCGATCCCGACGGCAGCGAGGGCCGCCTTGGCGGCGGCCGGGGTTTGCTCGGTGAAGTGGAACATGCTGGCCGCGGCCACCGCGGAGGCGCCCGCCTCCTGCACCGCCTGCCGCATGTGTTCGTAGTTGCCCGCGCCACCGGAGGCGATCACCGGCACCTGCACCGCCCGCACCACCTGCTCGACCAGCGCGAGGTCGTAGCCCTGCATGGTGCCGTCGCGGTCAATGGAGGTGAGCAGGATCTCGCCGGCGCCGCGGGCTACCACCTCGCGCGCCCAGGACACCGGGTCCACAATGCAGGCTTGCTTGCCGGAGTGGCTGTAGCAGCGCCAGCCATCGCCCTCGCGCCGGGCATCGATGCTGACCACCACGCATTGCGCGCCGAAGCGGCGCGCCGCTTCCGTGATTAGCTCCGGTCGCTCGTGGGCCGCCGTATTGATACTGACCTTGTCGGCGCCGGCGCGCAGCAGCTGCTGCATGTGCGTCACTTCGCGCACGCCGCCGCCGACGGTGAAGGGTACGAAACACTCGTCGGCGAAGTCGGAGACCGATTCGATGTCAGGCGGCTGCAGGCTGCCGTTGGCCGTGATGTCAACCAGGATCAGCTCATCGACGTCGCGTGTGTTGTAGACCTTCACGGCGGGCAGCACCGGTCCCACCCGGCGCCAGCTGTCGAACCCGATTCCCTTGACCAGGCCCACGCCCTTCCACAGCAGCGTGGGGATCACGCGCACCTTCAGCACGGGTACTCCAGAAAGTTGCGCAGCATCCGCAGCCCGGCACGCGAGCTCTTCTCCGGGTGGAACTGGATGCCCATCACGTGTTGGCGGGCGACAGCGGCGGCCAGCTGGGCGCCGTATTCGACGGTGGCCGCGACCTCGGGCGCCTCGGGCGGCAGGGCGAAGCTGTTGGAGAAATACACATCGGTGCCGCTCGGGATGTGGCGCAGCAACGGATGCGCCGGCTCGCGTACCAGCAGCGCGTTCCAGCCCTGCTGGGGGATTCGATCGCTGCAGCCCAGCGCATCCAGCCGCTGTACGGTGCCACTTACCAGCCCCAGGCCCGGCGTGGGACCGTCCGGGCCGGCGCTTTCGGTTCCTGCCGCCGCCAGCACTTGCATGCCCACACAGATGCCCAGCAGAGGCCGCCGCCGGTCGCGCACGGCGTGCAGCAGCGGTGCGATCCAGCCGCCTGCCGAAAGGCGCTCCATGGCATCGCGGAAGTTGCCGACGCCAGGCAGGATGATGCGCTCAGCCCCGTCCAGCGCGGAGGGCTCGTCCGCCACGTTGCCTTCGGCGCCGATCGCGTGCAGTGCGCGCAGCACCGAACCGACATTGCCGGCCTCGTAGTTGACGATCGCAACGTTCATGCGTTGTCGTAGTTCAGCTTGGTCAGGTTGCCGCGGGAGTCCTTGGCCAAGGCGCCGGTGCCGTCGCGCAGGAATATCTTCTTATTGGTGAACTTGTCGCACACCTTCACGAACTCGTCGACGCTCATTTCCAGAGGCGCGAGGATGTCCTGCAGCGACTTGCCCAGGTATTCCCAGGGGAACTGGCCGTCAAGGCGCCGTACGGCATCCAGGCCGTCCTGCCGCGACAGACGTCCGCGCCGGATGTGCAGGCAGGCCAGGTCGGTGGCCCGGCCGAAGCCGAACTTGAGGAACTTGAAGTAGTCGTGGATGCCGGTCTGGTGGTTGTCCAGGTTCTCGTAGTTCACGAGCGAGCCCTCGACCGCCTTGTGGTATGTGTTGAAGCCGCTGGCCTGCGCGATCAGCGTGTTGGCCAGGCCGTCCCAGGGCAGGTAATGGCCGAGGAACAGGCCCGTGACCCCGACCCGCGCGAGCTCTTCGTCGGTGGGATAGATGTAGGGAATCAGGTGGCGCTGCTCGATGCCGTCGATGCCCACCAGGTCGGATACACGCAGGCCCAGCAGGCCGCCGAATTCCTCCAGCCAGCGCCGGTTCAGCACGTTGTTGTCGGCCACCGCCGCCGGGCCGCCGTATTCGTTCTGCGAGTTCTCGCCCCATACGATCAGGGGCACGTTGAACTGCACCGCCGCGCGCACCGGGATGGTGAAGATGCCCACATGCTCAGGCCAGGAGATGTCCCCCACCTGCGTGAGACCGATCCGGTTCAGCTTCGCGCGCACGCGCGGGTTGGGCGACATCTCGACATAGTCCACACCCAGGTGTTTGAGGTTTTCGATGTTGCGACGGCCCAGCGCAGACAGGTCGCAGGTGGTGGAAGTCACGCAGAGCGGATTCAGCCCCAGCTGCAGCATGCGTACCACCTGGTAGGTGCTGTCCTTGCCTCCGCTCACCGGCACGATGCAGTCCCAGTTGCTGCCGTCGCGGCGGCGGTAGCGCTCCAGCACCCGCAGCAGTTCCTCGCCCCGCACGTCCCAGTCGACCTCGGTGCGCTTCTCGTAGCTGCGGCAGGCGTTGCAGATCCCCCGGTCGTCCAGTAACAAGTCCGGCTTGGTGTCCGGCATCACGCAGCGTTTGCAGTAGTGCAGCATGGTCAGGCCCTCTTTTCCATCAGGAACCAGGTGATGTCGTCTTGCGGGAACTGGGGATCGCGCCGGTAGGCGAAGCCGTAGTCCACCAGCTGCAGGTTTCGGTGGCGCTCCATGATCTCGCCGGCGAAGTCGCGCTTGAACAGGCGGTCGCCGTGGCCGCGGTAGGGAATGGCCACCGGCTGGGGGTTGTAGTACTCGGCCACCAGCAAGTAGCGGCCGGCGGCCGCGTGCAGCTTGTCATAGACCTGGGGCAGCACGTCCGGGTTCATGTGGATCAGCACCCCTTTGATGAGGGTGAGGTCGAAGCTGCGCGTGGGCTGCCATTCCAGGATCGAGCGCCGCGCCACATTCGCCTTGGGGATGGTGTCCTCCAGCAGACGCGCGGCCTCGGCGTTGATCTCGATTCCGAACTGTTCCTGGCGCGGGTAGAGCAGCTTGAGCGCCTTCAGGTTCATGCCGATGTTGGCGCCGAACTCGATGCAGCTGTCCAGCCCACGCGCCTGGCGCAAAGCCTTCCCGAAGAAATCGAGGTTGGAGGCCAGCAACTGCTCGCCCTGGTTGCGGGCGATGTAGTCGGTGCCGAACTGGCCTGCCCACAATTTCTCCTGGTCCGTCTGGTATGTCATCACTTCCTTTCGTGACCGCCCCCGGCGGCCCTTTGCTCCACGTGAGCGTTGATTTTCACCCACTCGGGATGGGTCTCCAGCATCGCCAGCACGTCCTGCATGCTGAATTTGGGCCTGGTCGGATAGAGCGCTTCCAACAGGCGCCGCACCAGCTCGAAATCCTCCGGCGTGTCCACCGTCCAGCGGTGCCGGCTCAGGTCGGGCGACATGGTCAGTGATTCCAGTTTGAAGCGCTGCGGCCGCCAGTACAGGAACGGCGTCACGTGCTCGCGCTCGCGCGGGTCCGTCGCTTCGGCCGCGGCCTCGCGCAGTGCCCGCGGTGTCATGACCTCCGCCGCCATGCCGTACGGCCAGCTCGGCTGCAGCATGTTCGACAGGTAATCGCAGCCGCATTCGCGGAAGCGGCGCACGGCCAGGTCGATCAGTCCGGGGTCGATCAGCGGGCAATCCGAAGTCAGGCGCACGACCACGTCGGCGGGCCAGATGCGCTCGGCCAGTGCATAGCGGGACAGTACGTCGGCCTCCGACCCACGCACAAAATCGCAGTCTTGGGCCCGGCAGAAGTGCTCGATGGGATCGTCGGTGGCGTTGGTGGTCGTCGCGATGACGATCCGTTCCAGCGTACCGGCCCGGCGCATGCGTTCGAGCTGATAGGCCAGCAGTGGCCGGCCCAGGATTTCGCGCAGCACCTTGCCCGGCAGGCGGGTCGAGGTCATGCGCGCCTGGACGATGGCAAGGACGCCGCTGCTCACGGCTGCAAGGCTCGGCGCAGCGTATCGGCGACCTGCTCCTGCTGCGCATCCTGCAGGTCGGGGTACAGCGGCAGCGAGAGCGCGCGCCGGCTGTACGCCTCGGCGTGCGGAAACATGCCGGGCGCGAAGCCCAGGGCGCGGTAATACGGCTGCAGGTGGATGGGCGTGTAGTGCACGTTGACACCAATGCCCGCATCTCGCAGCCGGCGGAACACCGTGGCCCGGTCGACGCGGACGCCCGCCTCGAGCTCGACTACGAACAGGTGCCAGGCGCTCACCCGGTCCGGCAGCACCGCCGGCAGCTGTAACGGCAGGCCTTCCAGCAGTCGCGGATAGCGGGCTGCCAGGGCGATGCGGCGCTGGTGCAGGCGATCCAGCCGCTGCAATTGCGAGCTGCCGAGCGCGGCTTGCAGGTCGGTGAGCCGGTAGTTGTAGCCTAGCAGCTGCTGCTCGTAGCACCAGGCGCCCTCCGGTGGCGTCTGCATATGCGCCGGGTCACGTGTGATCCCGTGGCTGCGCAGCAGCCGCAGCTGATGGGCCAGATCGTCCCGCTGCGTCGCTACCAGCCCGCCTTCCGCGGTGGTGATGATCTTGACCGGGTGGAAGCTGAATACCGAGATGTCGGCATGCTCGGCGCCGACCGGAGCACCCTGGTACTGCGCCCCCACGGCATGGGAGGCATCTGCGAGGATGGCAAAGCCGTAGCGGTCGGCCAGCTGGCGCATCTGCGCCAAGTCGCAGGCGAGACCGGCGAAGTGCACGGGCACCACCACCTGCGGCAAGCGCCCGGAGCGCTCGGCGGCGGCCAGCTTGTCGCGCAGCGCGGCGACGCTCATGTTGCGCGTGGTGGGGTCGATATCGACGAAATCGACCTGCGCGCCGCAGTAGCGCGCGCAGTTCGCCGAGGCGACGAAGCTGTTTGGCGTTGTCCACACGAGGCTCTGCGGCCCCACTCTCAGCGCCAGGCAGGCGAGATGCAGCCCGGCCGTGGCATTGGACACTGCCACCGCGTGCTTCACGCCGTGCAGGCGGGCGAAATCTTCTTCGAAACGCGGGACCGCCGGCCCCTGGGTCAGCCAGCCGCCAGTAAGTACTTGGCGGACGGCCTCCAGGTCCGAGTCGTCGATGCTTTGGGTGGCGTACGGGATATGCATCAGATCCGCCCGATTGCGGCGTCATGGGCGGCCATCCAGGCACGCAACTGCTCGGCGCTCATCCACTCCTTGTTGCTGTCGCTCGCGTAGATGAAGCCCTCGGCGACGCGCTGGCCGTCCTTGATCCGCTTGAAGTCGTTGTGCCAGCTGTGGATGGCTGGGAGGATCTTGAAGTGGTCGCGGTATTCGTAAGTGTAGTAGGCGTCCTCTGGGCCGATCATCTGCTCGTGCAATTTCTCACCCGGGCGGATGCCGATGATCTCCAGGCGGGCTCCCGGCGCCACCGCCGCCGCGATGTCCGTGATGTTCATCGACGGAATCTTCTTCACGTAGATCTCGCCGCCCTCCATGTCTTCGAAGGCGTGCCAGACCAGCTCTACGCCCTGGTCGAGGCTGATCATAAAGCGCGTCATGCGTGGGTCCGTTACCGGCAGTACGCCCGTGTCGCGGATGTCCATGAAGAACGGGATCACAGAGCCCCGCGAGCCCATCACGTTGCCGTAACGCACTACCGAGAACTTGCAGCGTTCGGACCCCGAGTAGGAGTTGCCGGCGACGAACAACTTGTCGGAGGCCAGCTTAGTCGCGCCGTACAGATTCACCGGGCTGCTTGCTTTATCGGTGGACAGGGCGACGACCTGCTTGACGCCCTTGTCGATGCAGGCGTCGATCAGGTTCATGGCGCCCATCACGTTGGTCTTGACGCACTCGAAAGGGTTGTATTCGGCGGTGGGCACGATCTTCGTGGCGGCCGCGTGCACCACGTAATCGACGCCGTCGAGGGCGCGGTTCAGCCGCTCGCGGTCGCGCACATCGCCGATGAAGAAGCGCACCCGCTCGTCGCCCGCGAACTTCCGGGCCATCTCCCACTGCTTCATTTCGTCCCGTGAATAGACGATCAGCTTCCGGGGGTTGAAGCGCTTGAGCGTCATAGGCACGAAGGCGTGCCCGAAAGAGCCCGTGCCGCCGGTGATGAGGATGGACTTGTCGTTAAACATGCAAAAAGAAGACAGGCGAAATGGGACCAGGGCCCCAGGGCGGGAATTGACTGAGGGACAATAGGATACCTCCATGCCATTGTCCGCCCTGTCATCCCGCCTGGTTCGTCCCCTCCACGTCTTCGTCGATTCGGCGTTGCTGTTGGTCGCCTGGTGGCTGGCATTCTGGCTTCGTTTCAACCTGGACATGCCCGCCGAATTCATGCCAGTGGCATGGGTGTCGGCGTCCTGGATGCTGGCTGCCAACCTCGTTATCCTGATCGTCGGTAACGTCTATCGGCAGGTCTGGCGCTTTGTGAGCCTGTCGGAGCTGCGCCAGCTCGGTGTGTGCGTGGCGATCGCCGGGGCTACCTCGGCTGCGCTGGTGCTGATGCAGCGCTACGAGGCATTTCCCCGTACGGTGCTGGTGCTGCATCCGCTGCTGGCCTTCCTGTTCCTTGGCGGCGTGCGGGCGGCCTGGCGGATGCAGACTGAGCGTGGCTTTCCGGCCGTCGCCCAGATGCGGCCCCTGCTCATCATCGGATCACTCGGGGATGCCGTGGCCGCGCTGCGGGCGCTCAAGGGCTCCCACCTGTGGCAGCCGGTCGGCATCCTCACGCCGCAGCCGGAAGATCGCGGCCGCTGGCTGCAGAACGTGCCGGTGCTGGGCACGGTGGAGATGATCGCCGAGGCTGGCCAACTGGCCGGCGCCAGCACGGCCCTTGTCGCTTCGCCCCCGGGATCGCCGCAGCGGCGCGAAGCACTGCTGAAGGCGAGCGGATCCGGCGTCACGTTGCTGACGATGCGAAGCGCCGACGAGTGGCTGCAACAGGATTCCGCCGAGCCGCGCAAGGTCGAGATCGACGACCTTCTCGGGCGCGACCCGGTGCAGCTGGATGTCGCCGGGCTGGCCGAGCTGTTTTCGGGACAGACGGTGCTAGTGACCGGTGCCGGTGGCTCGATTGGGTCGGAGCTGTGCCGGCAGGTGTCCCGCTTCGGCGTCGGCAAGCTGGTGTGCCTGGACGTGTCTGAATACGCGATCTACCAGCTCGAACAGGAACTTCGGGCCGTGAATCCGCGTATGCAGGGCATCTACTACACCGCGAACGTGCGCGAGGCCGACCGCCTGCGCGCCATCGCGCTGCGGCACCGTCCGGCGGTGGTGTTCCATGCCGCGGCGTACAAGCACGTGCCGCTGATGGAGGAGCTCAACGAGATCGAGGCCCTGCGCACCAACGTGCTGGGGACGCTGCATGCGGCGCGCGTGGCCGGCGAGTGCGGCGCCCGGCGCTTTGTCATGATCTCGACCGACAAGGCGGTGAACCCGACCAACATCATGGGCTCCAGCAAGCGGCTGGCGGAGCTGATGGTGCAGGGCGTCGCGGCCGAATTCGCCGGCACCCGCTACGTCTCCGTGCGCTTCGGCAACGTGCTGGGCTCCAGCGGTTCGGTCGTGCCGCTGTTCGCCGGCCAGATCGCGCGCGGCGGCCCGGTGACGGTGACCCATCCCGAGATCGTGCGCTACTTCATGACTATCCCCGAGGCCGCCCAGCTGGTGCTGCAGGCGGGCCTCATGGGGCATTCGGGACAGATTTTCGTGCTCGACATGGGCGAGCCGATGAAGATCGTCGAGCTCGCGCGCATGTTGATCCGCCTGTCCGGCAAGACCGAGCAGGACATTCCGATCACCTACACGGGCCTGCGCCCCGGCGAAAAACTCTTCGAGGAACTGCTCGCCGACGACGAGACGACCGAGCCCACGCCGCACCCGAAGCTGCGGGTGGCCAAGACGAACGGCCAACTGCCGGACATCGACGCCGTCATGCGCTGGATCGGCGAAGCCGGGCCCGCGCCGGCCCGCGACGACCTGCGCCGCTGGCTGCGCGGCCAGGTGCCCGAATACGCTGCGCGCTGACAGCGAAGACATGGCGGGCAACGAGTTGCCTGCACCCGAGGGGGGTCAACGCCGGCGTTCGCTTACCCCGTGATGCCGGTGCGGGCCAGCACGTCGCTCACCAGCTCGAGCCGCACCAGCGGATTGTCCAGCTCCATCAGGCGTTGCTTGAGCTGCGCCGGCAGCGGCAGCAGCTCGCACCAGCGATTCGCCACCCAGCCGCAGTCGTCGAGGCGCCAGGGGCCCTGCAGGGGCATCTGGCCGTGCGGCGTGGGCTTGAGCTCGAGCGAATGAATGACCTTGCCCAGGGCCGCGGCCACGTTCTTCAGGTCATCGGGGATGGGCACCACCAGGTCGGGGGCCAGCCGCTCCACATCGGCGATCCACAAGCCGTGCCGGAGCTGGTCGCGGGCGGTGATGCGGAAGCGCTGCGTGCCCGTGGCGCGGATCATCATCAGGCCGGGGCGCGGCGTCTCGAGCTCGCCGATCGTCGCCAGCGTACCCACCGGGCAGAACGCTTCGCTGCCGCCGGGCTGGCGCACTTCGCTGCCCTGCGTGAGCAGCACCACGCCAAACGGCGCGCCCGCCTTGTGGCAGCGCCCTATCATGTCGAGGTAGCGCACTTCGAAGATCCGCAAAGGCAGCACGCCGCCCGGGAACAGCACGGTCCCCAGCGGGAACAGCGGCAGTGACTGCAAGGTGAGGGCGGGCGTCATCGGACAGGGGCTTGCTGCCCGCTATCATCCCACGACCGACTTCCGACAAGGCGTATGGGCTACCAAATCATTTCCTTCCTGCTGGACGTCGCGGCCGGCCTGCTCGGCGGCGCCTGCCTGCTGCGGCTGTACATGCAGCACCAGCGCGTCTCCTTCAAGAACCCGATCGGCCGTTTCGTGTTCGCGCTCTCAGACTGGCTGGTGCTGCCGCTGCGCCGCATCCTGCCGGCGGTCGGCCGTTGGGACACCGCCAGCCTGGTCGGCGCGTACCTGGTGGAGCTGCTGCAGTTCGGGCTGCTCTGGCTGGTGGCGGGGCGCACGGCCGGAGCCGGCGTCGTGCCCCTGCTGGCGCTGTTCGGGTTGCTGCGGCTGGCGATCTCCGCGCTCACGGTGCTGGTGATCGTCTACGCCATCGCCTCCTGGGTGCGCGTCGATTCGCCGATCGTCGACGTGATCGACCGGCTGTGCGCGCCGCTGCTGCGGCCATGGCGCAGGGTGATTCCGCTGGTGGGGGGTATCGATCTTTCGCCGCTCGCGTTCCTGGTGGCGCTGCAGGTTGTTGCCATCATTCTCGCGTCGGTGCAGGCGGCGGCCCTGCGCTAAAGCGGACTTCAGCTCACGGCGTCGGCCGGCTGGCGCTGCAGCATCGCCAGCGCGTGGGCGACGGTCTTTCTCAGCTCGCGGCGGTCGCAGATGAAGTCCACGCCGCCCTTTTGCTGCAGGAACTCGGCGCGCTGGAACCCTTCGGGCAGCGTGACGCGCACGGTCGATTCGATCACCCGGGGCCCGGCAAAGCCGATCAGGGCCTTGGGCTCGGCGATCACGATGTCGCCGACGAAGGCAAAACC